>NZ_JBVHVT010000012.1:0-133536 GCF_055564695.1 Streptomyces sp. NPDC029014 | reverse complement strand
CCCCCCCCCCCCCCCCCCCCCCCCCCCCCCCCCCCCCCCCCCCCCCCCCCCCCCCCCCCCCCCCCCCCCCCCCCCCCCCCCCCCCCCCCCCCTCCGCGGCAGCGGACCCACCCGTGCCCGCCCGCGCCCTCAGTCGGCCGGAACCCCTGCCGTTCGGGGCGGCCCGGGCATAGCCTCGTGGCATGACCGCGACCAAGGACACGACGTACGGCACCACGTACCGGCTCCGCACCGCCCGACCCGAGGACGCGGAGGCCATCGTGGCCCTCGACGGGTCGTTCACCACCTCCACCGTCTTCGAAGTGGCCGTCACCGACGGCGGGTTCGCGCTCCGCGAGGTTCCGGTGGACCCGCCGCTGGTCAAGGTCTTCCCCGACGCGTTCGATGACGACGACACGGATGACGACGACGGCGATGACAGCGGTGCGGAGGGCAACAGCCGCACCTTCGTCGCGGTCGGTGAGGACGGGGCCGTCGCCGGCTTCGCCGCCGTCTCCTACGCGGCCTGGAACCGGCGGCTGACCATCGAGGACATCGAGGTCGCCCCGGCCCACCGAGGCCAGGGCATCGGCCGCGCGCTCATCGGGCACGCCGCCCACTTCGCCCGCGAACGGGGCGCCGGGCACATCTGGCTGGAGGTGACCAGCGTCAACGCCCCGGCCATCCACGCCTACCGGCGGATGGGCTTCGCCTTCTGCGGCCTGGACACCAGCCTTTACCAGGGCACCGCGTCCGAGGGCGAGCAGGCGCTCTACATGAGCATGCCCTGCCCCTGACCCCCCTTCCGCCGCCGGAGCCCGTCCCGCGGCGCCCCCGGCACCGCGGGCTCACGCGGGCGGCCCGGACACCGCCCGGAGCCCGGCCGGAACCGCGGCGCCCGGGCCGGCGGACCGGTCGGGCAGGTCAGGCACCCGGGGCACATCGCCCCGGTCGCCATGGTCGCCCCTCGGCGGGTGCGGGGCGCGGGCGAGCGCGGCCTCCACCTCGTCCAGGGCCCGCCGGGCCTCGGCCACCCGGGCCCGGAGCTCGGCGGACGTGGGGCCCGCGGGCTCGGGGCGGCCCTGCTGCTTGAGTTCGAGCCGGGCCTGCCGCTCCTGCTCCCTGGCTTCCTCCAGGGAGCCCAGCACCACCCCGATCAACACGTTGACCAGGACGAACGACGCCAGCAGCACGTACGAGGCGTAGTACAGCAGCGTCAGCCGCGACAGCTCCAGCCCGGCCCGCACCGCGTCCGCGAAGCCGTCCATCGTGGTCAGCAGGAAGAGGGTGAGGCAGGCGCGGCCCACCGACCCGAAGTGCACCGGGTCGGTGTCGGCGAAGCACATCCAGCCGACCATCGCGTACACGTACACGACGAGCGCGCCCACGCACAGGAAGCTGAGCGTGCCCGGCACAGCCCGCCCCACCGCGATCAGCAGGACCCGCAGCTGCGGCAGGAACCGGGCGGTGCGTAGCACCCGGCTGAGCCGCAGCAGCCGCAGCACGCTCGTGTTCTCCCGGATCAGCGGCAGGAACGCGGCCAGGAGCACGGCCAGGTCGAAGAGGTTCCACGGGTCCCGGAGGAAGGCCTTCGGCCGGTCGGCGCAGGCGGCGGCGCGCACCACCAGCTCCACCGCGAACAGGCTCAGGAACAGGTTCTCGGTGCCCGCGAGCAGCTCCTGGTGCGCGGCGGCGAACCCGTGGTACGTCTCCGCGCCCAGCAGCACCGCGTTGCACAGGATCAGCGCGAGCACACCGGTCCCGAAGGCGGGGGAGTCGACGAGGGCCCGGCAGCGCGCGGCCAGGCGGATGCGGGGCGGGGCGGAAGGGGCGATGACGGTCAAGGCCGGTCCTCGAACGATCGGGCAGCGAGGGGCTGCGGTGACGCGGAGCCGGCGGTGATCGTGACACCCCGGGCGGCCCCGCCCGCCTCAAGATCACCCGCATGAGTGGCGTATCCGCGCTTTCTCACGCCATCGGGTGACCGGCCGGTCGGCAGGTGCCGGAACGGGCGCTCCCGAGGGTCCACGCCGTGCGGCCGCGCATCACCCGGCACAGGTGATCCGAAAGGTGTCCTGCCGACGCCCGACGTACGATCATGCCGAAAGGGATCCGCACGCGCGGCCGCCCCGTCCTTCCTGGTGATAGGCATGGGTGAGACAGCAGCCCCCCGCTCCACCCCCCGCACGGCGGCCCGGGAGCCCCGTGGCAGCCGGGCCTTCGGCGTTCCGGTCCTGCCCACCCGCTTCGCGGTCCCCTCCGTCCCGCACACCTTCGTCCGCAGGCCCCGCCTCACGCAGCGCCTCGCCGACGGCGTCGACCGCCCCCTGGTCCTGGTGAACGGCCCGGCCGGCGCCGGCAAGACCCTGCTGGTCGCCGACTGGCTCGCCCGGGACCCCCTCCCGTGGCCGGTCGCCTGGCTGACCACCGAGGCCGACGACAACGCCCCGGGCATGTTCTGGGCGTACGTCCTGGAGGCGCTGCGCCACCACGGGCTGCCCCTGCCCGACGACGTCGGCACCCCGGCCCGCGCCGAGGAGGTCGACCACGCGCTGCTCATCCGCTTCGCCGCCCACCTGAGCGGGCTGCGCGACCCGGTCCTGCTCGTCCTGGACGAGTTCGACCGCGTGTCCGCCCCCGTGATCGCCGAGCAGCTCGCGTTCGTCCTCCAACACTCCCGCCCCGCCCTGCACCTGGTCCTCATCAGCCGTACGGAGCCCCTGCTGCCCCTCCACCGGTACCGGGCCGGCGACGAGATGGTCGACATCCGCGGCGCGGACCTGGCCTTCAGCCGGGACGAAACGGCCGCCCTCCTGGACCGCCACGGCCTGGACGGCGGCCCCGAGGCGGCCCGGCTGCTGACCGAGCGGACCGAGGGCTGGGCCGCCGGCGTACGGCTGTGCGCCCTCGCCATGCACGAGACCGACGACCCGGCCCGCTTCCTGAAGGAGTTCGAGGCGGGCCGCAGCACCGTCGCCGACTACCTGCTGGGCGAGGTCCTGGCCACGCAGCCCTTCGAGACCCAGGACCTGCTGCTGCGCACCAGCATCCTGGAGCAGACCCACCCCGACCTGGCCAACGCCCTGACCGGGCGCGAGGACGGCGCGGCCATCCTGGCCTCGCTGGAACGGGCCAACGCCTTCGTCACGGCCGTCGGCCACTCCTGGTACCGGCACCATCCGCTGTTCGCCGAGATCCTCCGCGTCCACCTGCGGTCCGGGCAACCGGGCCTGGAGCGGGAACTGCACCGGACGGCGGCCCGCTGGCTCAGCGGGGCCGGGCAGCTCGTGAGCGCCCTGCCGCACGCCGCCGCGGCCGGCGACTGGGAGTTCGCCGCCGCGCGGTTCGTCGGCGACCTCGCCGTCGGCGGCCTCTTCACCGGGCTCGACGCGGACCGGCTGGGCGAGGTCTTCGCCGCGATGGCCCCCGGCACCCCTGGCCCCGCCCCCGAACTGGTGCGGGCCGCACTGGCCTTCGCCCGGTACGACGTCACCGGCGGCCTGGACCGGCTGCGCGCGGCCGAGGAGCCGCCGGCCCGCGACCCGCGCGACCCGAACGCGCCGGAGCTGCCCCCGGTGCGGCTGACCCGTGCGTTCCTGCGCGTGGTGGCGGGCAGGCTGGCCGGCTCGGCGGCCATGGCCGAGGCGGGAGCAGCCGACGCCGCGGCCGCGGCCCGGCAGGTGCCGCCCGAGCACCTCGCCCTCCATCCCGAGCTGGACGCCCTGCTGCTGACCGGCCTCGGCGCCGCACGGCTGTGGGCCGGGCACTTCGACGCCGCGGCGGAGGCACTTCAGGCCGTCGCCGACTCCTCCGAGGGCCCCGGGACGGCTTCGCCGCGGCACGAGGCCCTGGCCCGGCTCGCCCTGATCGACCTCCTGCAGGGGCGGCTCGGCCGGGCCGAGGCCCGGGCCCGGGAGGCGGCCGCCGAGGCCACCCGCAACGGTCTGCTGCCGGCCCACTGCAGTGGGGCGGCCGATCTGGTCCCGGCCGCCGTCGCCCTCGAACGGGACGACCTGGCGGCCGCGGGCGCCGCCCTGGACCGGGCCGCGGAGTCCGCCGGCACCCATGACGACCCCGTCGTCGCCGCCGGCCGCGCCGTCCTGCGCGCCCGCCTGCTGCTGGCCGGGGGAGACCCGACGGGATCCCTCGCGCAGTCGGCGGCGGCCGTCGCCCGCCCCCCGGCGGGAGAACCCTCCCCCTGGGCGGCCGCCCACCTCGCCCTGGCCGCATCGGCCGCGCACCTGGCCCTCGGGAACCCGAAGGCCGCGCTGGCAGCCCTCGGGGCCCGGGCCGGGCTCCCCGCGGTGCCGACCGCCGACACCGCCGGGGCCGCGGACGCCGCCGCCGAAGCCGCCGTGCGAACCGGGGCCCCCTGGGCCGCGGAGTACGCCGTCGCCGCCGCCCGTGCGTGGATCGCGGGCGGCGAGAGCGCCCGGGCCATCGAGGTCCTGGACCCCCTCACCACCGGCAGCGCCGCCGGCCCCGCCGTGACCGTACGGGCCCTGCTGGCGCGTGCCGAAGCGGCGGACGGCTCGGGCGACCCGGCGGCGGTGCGCCGCCTCGTCGTCCGCGCCCTCGGTCTGGCCCGCCCCGAGCGGTTGCGCCGCCCGTTCCTCGACGCCGGACCGTGGCTGCGCCGGGCCCTGCACGGCCGTCCGGTGCCCGGCCACGACTGGCTCACCCCCGGCCCCGCCGGCGCCCGGGCCGGTGGCGGCTCCCGACCGGGCGCAGGAACGGGAGCGGGAGCCAGGACCGGAGCCGCGCGGCCCGCGGAGTCCGGCGCGGCGGGGGCGGTCCTCGTGGTCGAACCGCTCAGCGAACGCGAGCACGAGGTCCTCGCCTTTGCGGCGCAGCTGCTGTCGACCGAGGAGATCGCCGCCGAGCTGAGCCTCTCCGTCAACACGGTCAAGACCCACCTGAAGAGCATCTACCGCAAGCTCTCCGCCAACCGCCGCGGCGAGGCCGTCCGCCGGGCCCGCGAGCTGGAGCTGCTCTGACCGTTCGAGCCGTGCGTACCCCGGCGCGGGGCGCCGGGCAGCGCTCACCTCCCCCGGGTGATGCCCGCGGGCGGCGACGCGCCCAGCATGGAGGGAACGGGCCTTCCCCGTCGGGAGAAGAGTGTGCTCATGCGATACGAGATCCGCATCGACGGGCAGATGTCGGAGACGCTCAGCGGGGCTTTCCCCGAGCTGAAGAACTTCGTCATCACCGACGAGACGGTCCTGTTCGGCCCCGTCGTCGACGAGGCTCACCTGTACGGCCTGCTCGCCCGCTTCCAGGCCCTCGGCCTGCACGTGGTGGAGATGCGCCGGCTCCCGGAGTGACCGGGAGCCCGCCCTGTGCCGCCGCGCCACCCGGAGCGGGTGGGGCGGCGGCGTCGGCTCACCCGCCGTCCGGAGGCGGCGGCGGTCCTGCCGGGCGCTCCGCGCCGCCGCCCGCACCCGCACCCGCACCCGTACCCGTACCCGCGGTCACGCGGCCGCTCGCGGCGAGCAGCGCGATCAGGGCGAGCAGCACGAGCAGGATGAGCACCAGCAACAGGATGGTCAGCACCGTCGGGTGGTTCCACAGCGCGAAGACCAGGACCACCACGAGCATGGCGCCCAGCGTGAGCCAGCGGCGGTTGGCCTCGACCCAGGTCCCGGCGCGGCCGGTGTGGATCCGGTGGTGGTCCGCCCAGACGGCGGCGGAGTCCGCGGTGCGGTCGGAGGTGCCCCGTACCGCCTTCGGCAGTCGGCCGGGGCCGATCAGGTAGGCGCCGAGGGCGACGACGATGCCCAGGGCGATCGCGGTGCGCAGGCTGACCCGCAGGAACCGCACCAGCGCGTCGAAGATCGCCGCGGCCGCGGCCGGGGACTGCACCTGCGCGGGCAGGTGGTCGAGGTAGTAGCGCCGGCCGATGACCAGGCCGATGGCCACGACCAGACAGGCGAACGCGGCGCCCAGCGCCGTCCGGGCGAGCGCGCGGCGCCGGTGCCGGGCCAGCAGCACCCCGCCCGCGCCGAGCAGCACGGTGATGACGGGCAGCCAGTTCCCGACGACGTCCAGCAGATGGGCGGCGTTGCGGATCTTGCCGAGCTCCTCGGAGTGGAAGAGCACCATCTGCTTGTGCACTTCCGGGATCTTGCTCGCCGGGGACAGTCCGGCCTTCACGAGGGCGTCCTTGATCTGGTCCACCAGCGTGCCGATGTTCAGGGTGACGGTGCCGTCGGAGACGCCGACCGCGCCGCGGCCCTGGCCGGTGAGCGCGTGGACGACGGCCGCGTGCGCCACCCGGTTCGCGCCCGTCCAGACCTCGTCGAACTGGTCGCTCTCCACGACGCGGGTGGCGACCTTGGTGACGGCTCCGTCGATGGCGGAGTCCAGCTGGGGGGCCAGCCCGCGCACGGCGTTGGCGGCCCGGGGCGGCAGTCCCTGCGACTCCAGCCAGTTGGCCACGTCGTCGGTGACCCCCCTGGCGTCGACGTGGGCGGCGACGGCCTCGGTGGCCCGGTGGACCGCGGCGGCCTGGACGGCCTCGTTCCGGGCGAGGGGGGCCATCGTGGCCACGTACCGGTCGGTGTCGAGCACGATGTCGTGCACCCACACCGTGAGCACCGAGACGGGCACCAGGATGCAGGTCAGGACGAGGATGACAGCCGAGACCGTGCTCTGTACGACGCGGCCCGCCGGCGATCCGCGTGCCGCGCCGTTCGCCTCGCGCGCCGCGCTCCCGGAGCGTGGGGGTTGCGGAGCGGACGGTTCGTTCGGAGAGGACATGGCAACTCCAGGGGATGGGTGCTCTGCCTCCATTGGCGCCCGTACGGGGGCGGGCGGCACGCCTGGTGGGTCCGTCCGGGGTACGGCGGCCGGCAGCCCGGCCCGTGCGTTGGGCCGCCCTCCTCGCACCGGACACTTGCCCGGACGGGTCAGTCGAGCCGGGTCACCCGCTGGCTGCTGAGCTCGTACCGGGCGCCGACCACGGCCAGGCGGCCCGCCGCGACCCGGGCCGCGAGGTCCGGTTCGCCGGCCAGACTCGCCCGCACCCGGCGCACGTTCGCCGTGACGGCCGCCTCCACCCGGGCGGGGCGGGGCAGGCCGGGGTCCACCGCGGGGCGGATCTGGTCGGCGAGGTAGCGGACGTGGGCCGGCAGCGGGTCGCCGGTCCCGTCCGCGTCCACCGCGGCCGCGACCGCCCCGCAGCCCTGGTGGCCCAGGACCACGACCAGCGGAACGCCCAGCTCCAGCACGCCGTACGCGATGCTGCCCAGGACCGCCTCGTCCAGTACCTGGCCGGCCGAACGCACCGTCAGCAGATCGCCCAGCCCCTGGTCGAACACCAGCTCCGGCGGCACGCGGGAGTCGACGCAGCCCAGCACCACGGCGAACGGGTGCTGCCCGGCCATCAGGACCCGCCGTACGGTCCGGCTCTCGTCCGGGTGGCGCTCGTGGAGCGTGCGCCAGCGCCGGTTCCCCGCCGCGAGCTCCCGCCAGGCCGGCCCGGGCCCGGTGGGCCGGGGCCCGCCCACACCGGGCTCCGGGCGGCGCCCCGATGCCGTCGACGCGACGCAGAGCAGCCCGGTGCCCAGCAGGGCGGCGCCGCCCAGCCCGGCCCGTACCAGCCCGCGCCGGGCGAGCGGGGACGACGGCCCGCCGTCGTGGTCGACACTCATGTGCGCTGAAGCTAGACGCCCCGGAGCGGCGGTCCGGGCAGCCACCGCGGAGGCGGCACCCCCTTGGGCGAGACAATCCCCGCCCGTGTCGGCCGCCCGTGTCGGCCGCCCGTGCCACCGGTCGCGCGTGCCACCCGTCGCCCGTCGTCCCACGCCCACGCCCACGCCCGCGCCGGCCGGACGCGCCCCGGCCGCGGGCCGCAGGGCCCGCGGTGGTCAGTCCTCGCCGGGCTGCACGGCGGCGCTGCCCACATCCCCGTAGAGCCGGAACAGCCGCAGCCGCCCCGGGTCCTGCGCATCCCCGGCCGCGAGCGCGTCCCAGCACTGGGCGGCGAGCGCCCGGGCCCGGGTGCCCGGCCAGGGCTGCGGGAGCAGCTCGGGCGGCAGCAGCGGGTCGGGTTCCATCGCGTCGGTGAAGGCCGCCGCCAGCTCGACGGCGTACGTCAGCCGCTCGATCCCGGTGGGCCGGTCCGGGCCCGACAGCAGGGCCAGCCGGGTCGCGGCGAGCGCAGCCAGTGCCTCGTGCCGCTCCGCGACCGCCGGGAGCGGCCAGAGCAGCGCCGCCAGCCGGGCCGGGTCGTCCTCCTCGCCGACCCGCAGGTCGCGGCTGGTGAGCCGGGTGAGGGAGGAGAGGACGCCGAGCCCGCGGGCGTGGGCCTCGACGATCTCCCCGATGGCGTTGGCGCTGACGTACAGCCCGCCCTGGAGCGGGGCCGCGCCCAGATGGAGCAGGGTGTCGCGCAGCGCGTCGCGGGCCTGCCGGGAGGACTCGGGGATGGCGAAGGCGAACAGGTGCCAGGTCCCGTCCCAGGGGGCGAGCCCGCGGTCCTGCCGGAAGGCGTGCCGGACGTACTCCACGTCGGGTGCGACGGATCCGGTCGCGTCGGCGGTGGCGTGCAGCCGGGCCTTGCGGCCCCGACCCTCCTGGGTGAACCGGCCTTCGCCGACCAGCCGTTTGACGCACAGCCGGACCTGCTGGTCCGTCATGCCGAGGGCCTCGGCGACGGCGTACAGCTCGCCGGCGTCGACGGTGCCGTCCTCGCGGACGAGGGCGTGCACGAGGGTCCGGGTCCCGATCCCGGGCGCGGCCGGACCCGCCGTGCTCCGCGCCGGCGGCCTGCTCGTCATCGCTGCTGCTCCCAAGGGTTGCCGGGGCCCGCGCCGCCGGGGTGTCCCGGGACCGTGCGGTGCATCGTAGTCACCGCGCCGAAGCCCATCAGGCCCCGGAGGTACGGGGTCCGCTCCGTGCGCACGGCGGCGAAGCCGTGCCGCGCGTACAGGGCGCGGGCGCGCGGGTTGACGTCGACGACGTCCAGACGGATCCGGGAGCGGCCGTGTCCGGCCGCGACCGCCGCGATCTCCGTGAGCAGCAGGCTGCCGATGCCGGCGCCCCGGTGGGCCGGGTCGACGGCGATGCCGTCCATGACGAGCTCATCCGGTTCCGCGGTGCGTTCGAGGAGGGCGAGCACGGCGAGCCGCGGCAGGCCGCGGAAGAGCCCGTACGCGCCGAGCACGTCCTGCACCCCGCCGCCGGTCAGGGCGCGCCCGTCCAGCAGGTAGCCGGCCACCCCGACGACCCGGTCCCCGCCCGGGAGGAGGGCGACGGCGGCGCGGTCGTGGTTCAGGTGCCGGGCGATGAACGCCCTGCCGCGCTCCGGCGGGTCGAGGGCGGCCCCGAGTTTGCGGCCGAAGGCCTCCCAGTACAGCTCGGCGACCCGCTCCTCGGATCCGCGGGGTACGCCGCGCCGGATGGTGACTGCTGGGTCCACGATCCCTCCTTGCCCACGCTTGTCCGTACGAACATAATACGGTCGAAGCAAGAACGATCGTTTGAGAAACGATAATTCGGGGGGAGCGATGACAGCCACACGCACGACGCGCCGCCGCCGGGTGGTGCGGGCCCTGCTCGCCGCGCTGGCCGTGCTGACGGTCCTGGCCGCCGGCCTGGGCGGCCTCGTGGCCTGGCAGAACAGCTACGACCTGCACGAAGAGGCGGTGACCGTACGCCACGGGGGCCGGACCCTGCAGGGCGTGCTGGCCCGGCCGAAGGCGGGGAAGGGGCCGTTCCCGCTGGTGGTGTTCGTCCACGGGGACGGGCCCGTCGACGCCACCCACGACGGCTTCTACCGGCCGCTGTGGGAGTCCTTCGCCCGCGCCGGCCACGCCTCGCTGTCCTGGAACAAGCCGGGCGTGGGCGGCGCCCCCGGAGACTGGCTCGACCAGAGCATGGACGACCGGGCCGCCGAGGCCGCCGACGCCATCGCCTGGGCCCGGCAGCGGCCGGACGTCGACGGACGCCGGATCGGCCTGTGGGGCGCCAGCCAGGCAGGCTGGGTCCTCCCCAAGATCGCCGCCAAGGACCCGGGAGTGACCTTCGCCATCGCCGTCTCACCCGCCGTCAACTGGCTCCGGCAGGGCCGCTACAACCTCCTCGCCGAGCTGCGCCGCGACCGCGCCTCCGACACCGAGGTCGCCGCCGCCCTGCGCCGCCGCGGGACCGGCCTGGACCTGCTCGCGCGGGGCGCCCCGTACGAGGAGTACGTACGGGCCGTCGGTGACCCGCAGGGCATGACCGCCGCCCGCTGGCGCTTCGTCTCCAGGAACCACACCGCCGACGCGAGCGCCGACCTGCCCGCGCTGCGCGGGATGCCCGTCCTGCTGGTGCTCGCCGGCCACGACGTGAACGTGGACACCGCCGAGACCGAGGCCGCGTACCGGCGGCTGCTGCCCGGGCCCGCGCTGCGCGTCGCGCACTACCCCGACGCCACGCACGGCCTGGTCGAACACACCGTCGAGAGCTCGTCGTTCCGTCTCACCCTGACCGCGCTGTGCGCGCCGCGGTCCCTGTTCGCCCGGGGCTTCCTGGCCGACCAGCGGGACTTCCTGGCTCCCGTGGCCGGCACAGGAGCCCGGCGGTGACCTCCGGCCGACCACCCCCGATCCCTCCGGGAGCCAGCCGCACCCGCCGGAGCCTCAGCCGTAGCCCCCGGTGGTGCCGCCGGTGCCGCTCGGGCCGCCGCCTCCACCGTCGTCGGGGGCGCCGCTTTCGCGTCGGTCCGCTCCGGCGATGGCCACCCCGGTCACCACGAGCACCCCGAGGAAGGCCGCCACCGCCAGCGGCCAGGGCCCGCCCGACGAACCCACCACCAGGGCCGCGATCGCGAGGATCCACCCCAGGCAGCCGGCCACGGTGGCGAGGCGCTCCGGTTCCTCCGACCCCCCGGGCCGTCCGGGACCCGTCTTCCCCCGTTCCGTTCCGTCCTCGTCCATGCGGAATCCGCCCCCTCCGCTCGCGCCGTCCGGAGGGTTCTTCCCACCCGGCGCACGGGGACACCCCCGCCCGGAACCGCGGGCGGGGGTGTCCGAGGGCGTTCCCGGGCGGCCGTCACATACCGAGCGCCCGGCGGAGTCCGACCCGGTCGGTGCCCAGCTTGGTGAAGGCCGCGGACAGCAGCTCCGACACCGTCGGGGCCTCGACGCGCAGCTCCTTGGCGATGGCCGCGTTGTCCAGGCCGAGGGCGGCGTGCCGGGCGGCCGCGTGCTCCGCGACCGTCAGCGTGTCCTGCTCCGAGGTGTGCAGCCGGCGCGGCCGCAGACCGGCCGAGGCGAGCTGCGTGCGGGCCCGGTCGGCGAGGGCGTCCGCACTGCAGGCGACCGCGGTCTCCATGCCCCGGTACAGCTGCTGCGCCGCCCGGTGCGGATCGCCGATGGTCTGCAGGGCCGTGCCGTGGTCGATCAGGGCGTGCGCGAACTCGTAGGCGGCGGGAGACTGTTCCAGGTGGGAGACCGCCTCCTGGAGCAGGACGGCCGCCTGCACCGGGTCCGTGGTCGCCGCCGCGACGCGCAGCGCCTGGCCGATCACGCTGGGTGCGCCGAACGCGCGGGCCCGTGCCACGGCCTCGGTCGCCGTGGCCCGCGCCAGCTCCTGGTTGTACGTCGCCTGCGCGAGGGCCAGGTCGAGCTGCCACGGACTCCACGAGGGGTTCCGCGTACCGCGCAGGTCGAGGCGCCGGCCCGCCTCGGTCAGCTGCTGCTCCGCTTCCTCGATCCGGTTCTGGGCCAACAGGAGCCTGCCCCACACGGCCTGCGGATCGGGGTAGACGATGGCGCGCGGGAACCCCTCCGACAGCCGGTAGCTGCGGGCGACCTGCTCGGCCTGCGTGACGTTGCCGCGGGCGAGCAGCGTCTCGATGAGGGTGCCGATGGCGTACCACTGCGCCGGGATGTCGTGTCCGATGCGGTTGGCGATGTCCAGGCCGTTGCGCACGAAGTCCTCGGCTTCGGCGAGTCGTCCGCGCCGGTAGCGGACGTAGCCGAGCAGGGTGTACACGAACGACAGGTGCGCGCCGCGCCATCCCTTCGACTCGAAGTCGAGGATGCCCTCGTTGAAGAGTTCCTCGGCGCGGCCCGGCTGGTCGCAGTACATGAGGGTGACCGCGATGACGGCGGGCACCTCGAACCCGAAGTCCAGATCGGTCCAGCTCATGCCGCCGTCGAGGGCCTGCTCCACGTAGTCGAGGGAGGTGGCGACGGGTTCCCCGCGCACGGCGGCGTCCCAGGCGCGCAGCCCGAGGATGTGCCGCTCGGCCAGACCGCGGCCGCTGAGCCGCTTGGCGAACTGGGCCAGGAGCCGTGACCTGGCGGGCGAGTTCTCCTCGTCGACCCGGACCGAGTTCCACTTGAACTGCTCGGCCTGCATGCGCAGCCGGGTCCGGGCACTCGTCGCACTGCGCGCTTCGTCGGCGAGCAGCCCGGCGGCCTCCTCCAGCTGGCCCGTGTGCGCCAGCGCCTGCGCGAGCCGGTACGTGATCGACTCCCGGAGGCCCTGGGCGATCTGCGGTTCCTCCAGTGCCGTCCTGAGCTGGTTGATGGTCGTCACCGGATCGTGCAGCAGGTTCGCCGAACCGAGTTCGAACAGCACCTCGGCCCGGTCCTCGGCCTCGGGCGGTTCACGCAGCGCACGGGCCAGGTAGCGACGGGCCGCGTCGGGTGCACCGGCGGAGAAGCTGTCGCGCGCCGCCTGCCGGAGCTGCTGCACCACCCACGGGTCGCCCTCGGGGTGCATTTCCAGTAAATGGCGGGCGGCGGCGGACGTCCCGTGTCCGTCGTCGATCAGTGCCTGGGCGGCCATGCCGTGCATCGCGACGCGCACGCCCGGCGGGATCGACCGGTAGACGGCGGTGGCGATCAGGGGGTGGAAGAACTCCACGACCTGCTTGCTCCGCAGGCTGGTCAGGACGGTCAGGATACGGGCGGCGTGCAGCTGCTCGATCGCGTCGGCGGCCTGCGCCTCGCCGAGCGCCGCGACACTGCCGACGATGCCGGTCGGGACCGCGGTGCCCAGCACCGCGGCGGCCCAGGCGAACCGCACGGTCGAGGTCCCGAGCTGCTCCAGGCGCTCGATGAGGCCGCTGCCCTTGACCGCGGAGGCCAGGTCGCGGAGCTGCACGATGTTGTCCTGGTGCGGTTTCAGCCCGCGGTCACGGCCCTTCATCGCCAACTCGACGACCTCGAAGGGGTTTCCACCGGTGATCGCCCAGCACTCGCGGCAGAACACGTCGTCGGCGCTGGACCCGAGGGCGTCGCGGACGATCTGCGCCACCGCGCCGGTGGTGAGCGGCGCCAGCTCGTGCGGCCGGGTCCCGCGCCGCCCCATCAGGTTGCGCAGCCCGGCGGCATCGGTGGGGATCTCGTCCGGACGGCAGGCCACCATGATCAACATGGCCAGTTCCTCTGCGCGCGCCGCGAACGCGGTCAGCCACGCCAGGGACTCGGCGTCCGCCCAGTGCGCGTCGTCGAGGATGAGCACGACGGGCGCGGCGCGCACCGTCAGCTGGGTGACGACCCAGTCCAGGCCGTCGCGCACACCCTGCGGGTCCGGCACCGTCGGGCCCTTGCGGGCCGCGGTCAGGCCGAGCGCCGGAGCGACGATGGAGTGCCAGTTGCCGAGCGCGGCCCGCCGGTCGTCCTCGTTCATCGCGGCGAACGTCGGCTGGGTGAGCTGGCGCATCACGTGGAACGGCACCTGCCGCTCCTGTTCGCCACCGCGTGCGAACAACACCGTGCAGCCGTGGTCGGTGGCGTACCGGCGGGCCTCACCCAGCAGCGTGGTCTTGCCTATGCCGGCCGATCCCGCGAAGGTCAGCACTCCTCCGCGGCGGGTGGACGCGCCCGTACCCTGGTCGGATACGCCGCGCAGATCGTCCACCGCGCGTCGGATCGCCAGCAGTTCGGACTCCCGCTCGAGCAGGGGCTTCGGCGCCCCTCCTCTGGGTTCCATGGCATACGACATTCCTGCCCCCTCCTGCGCGTGCGGCCGAGTGTATGGCCCTGGGGACGAGACGTTGTCGAATCACGTTGCATTCTCCGTATCCCGCCACTCGTGCGAGTGCAATGCTGTACCCTCCGCGTACTTCCTCGTGGTGGATTGATCGAGAAATGGCGCGAAGCGACCGGCGGGAGAGCGCGGACGATCGGACCGCGCCGGGGATCCCGGCGCGGTCGGGTGGGTCGGCCGGCCCGGATCAGCGGCGGGCGACCGGGATCATGGGGAGTGAGCTGGGCTGCGGTATCCCGGCGGGAACCTCGCGGACGGCGACCCCCGGGGCCGGTTCGAGACGCCACCGGGAGGCCACGCTCGCCACCGCGGTCAGTATCTCCGCCACTGCGAACGTGTCCCCGATGCACTTGTGCTGACCGGCCCCGAACGGGATGTACCGGTGGGCGCGCGGCCGTTCGCCCTCGTCCCGCCGCCAACGGTCCGGATCGAAGACCTCCGGTTCGCGGAACAGCGCCGGGTCCCGGTGCAGGGAGTACGGGCTGTAGGCCAGCTCGGCCCCCTCCGGGATCGACACGCCCCCCAGGGTGAGCGGGACCAGGGCGCGCCGGGTGAAGAGCAGCGGCGAGTGCAGCCGCAGCGCCTCCTGGAAGACGTGCTGCGCGTACGTCAGCCCGGACAGGTCCGAGGGGCGTACGGGCCGGTCGCCGACCACCGCGTCGACCTCGGCGTGCAGGCGCTCCTCGACCTCCGGGTGGCGGCCGATCTCGTGGAACATCCAGGCCAGGGTGGTCGCCGAGGTCTCCGTACCGGCGAACATGATGGCGATCACCTCGTCCCGTACCTGCTCGGGGTCCATCCTCCGGCCCGTCTCCGGGTCGGTGCTCGACAGCAGGTGCGAGAGCAGGTCGTGGCGGCCCTCCGGCTCCCGGACCGGGTACTGGGAGATCACCTCGTCGATGATCCCGCGCAGCCGCTCGGCGGCCGTGTCGAACCGCCGGTTGAGCGGAAGGGGCAGCCGGTCCAGGGACTTGGGCATGACCGCGCGCAGCAGCATGCCCTCCAGGACGACCGGCAGGGAGCGGTGCACCTCGTCGACGGCAGGGCGGCTCAGCTCCCCCGAGAAGATCATCTCGGCGACCGAGGACATCGCGTAGCGGCGGGTCTCGGTGACGATGGAGACCTCGCGCCCGTCCGTCCACGAGGCGGCCATCGCCTCGGCCTGCCGGCACATCGCCTCGGCGTAGCCGGTGACGTGGTTCCGCTGGAACGCCGGCTGCATCATCCGCCGCTGGCCGCGGTGGAAGTCCCCGTCGGTCGTCACGATCCCGTTGCCGAACACCGGGCGGAGCCGGTCGAAGATCCGCCCGCGGCCGAACCGCTCCGCCTGCTGCACCAGTACGGAGTGGACGTGCTCAGGGGTCGTCAGGACGTGCACCGGCCAGGTGCCGATGTCGATCCGGACGACCTCGCCGTGCTCCCGCAGCGACTCCAGGAAGGCGATCGGCTGCCGCCACAGCGGCAGGGCGTGGCCGAGGAGCGGTAACCGCCCCGGGGCCACGGGGGCGCCGACCGCGGGGCCCCCTCGTTCCACGTGTGCCACGGGCGGACCCCCTCGTCATGCCACCGATACCAGGTCCGGACGGGTGTACGCAGACTCCAGCCCGGCCGCGAACCGTTCGTCGCTGTACCGCGTGCACTCGTAACGCTGCCACAGATCCGCGCCGATCATCCAGTCTTCATAACTGCGCACGCACCGGGCGACCTGCGTGCGCAGGGCCGGGTCGGTGCCCTCGTCGGCGTCCAGGGTCAGGAACAGCCGCTGCCTGCAGTCGAGGTAGTCCTCGATGCGCGCCTGGATCCGTTCCTCCACGATCCGCAGTGCGTCGTCGAGCGAGCACCGCTCCCAGGTGGCGGTGAGGGAGACGAGGTTGTTGTTGTCCCCGCAGGAGTGCTCCTTCGGGAGCGAGAACACGTCGTTCTCCCACCCGATGACGTCCAGGGCGCTCGCCACGAGGTCGCGGAGTTCGGGCAGGTCGTGGATCCGCTGCGGCAGGTCGACGCCCAGGCCGGCCTCCACCATGTCCATCATGGGCAGCAGTTGGGCACTGTGCCGGCGCAGCAGGACGTACTCCTCGACCGTCGGGCGGCCGCCCGCCCGCCGGTTGCCCGCCTCCTGGTCCAACGAGCCCAGCACGAACCGGAAATGGGCCCGGAAGCGGGCCGCCGCCGGCTCGGACAGCCCGTCGAGGATCCGGTCGCACAGCTCGGTGAACCCGCGCACGAGCGGGTTCCCTCGCGCCGGTGCGCCGTCGATCCGGCCCGTGCCCAGGTACTCGGTGATGGCGCCGACGACGGGCCGCCATGCGGCGAGTCGGCCGTTCCTGATGAGATGGTCGTGCTGGTCGTCCAGGACGAACGACCAGGCCATCCACTCGGCGAGCAGGACGACCGTCTCGTACGGCACGTCGCCGCTCACCCGGCCAGCGAGGTGGCCGAAACCGATCCCCGCGAACTGGTCCACGGCGTCGGTGACGAGTTCGTGACGCACCGCCCAGGAGGTCGCCTCGGCATTGGCGCGCGCGGCATGCGGGTGCTTCGCGTTACCGAAAGGCAGATGGAAATCCGGAACGGTGAAATCAGCGAGCCCGGCCATTTGGTCCCCCCATGAAGAAGTCTCGTCCGTCTGTTGTCGCCCACCATGGAACATGGACGCTGCGACCTGGAGCGTTCCCCCTCTGCTACGGAATTTTCATGGGGATGTGTGATGTTTGTGGGGAGGAATCGGTCGCATGTCGAAAGGATCCGGCCATCTGCAAAGCAATTAACCCCCAGGGGGGAGCGCGCTGTCAATGTTGAGCGGCGGAAGATGGTGAATTGGTCCCGAAAACCCGTGCTGTCTATTCGTACAGAATATGTGGATGGCATAGTCGGCAACGGTCGCGGGCGCCGTCGCGTACGTCCGGGGCCCGTTGGCCGGGATGCTGCGGGGGAGCCGGCAAGTGCCCGAAGAACGCCTTGGGGAAAGGGGGTTCTGCCTAGACTGCGGGTGGACATGGCCGTCCGGGAGGGGTGGGAACGTGGTCGAGAACCGTCCGGCTGAACCGGATGACGGCAGCCCCGAGGCGGACGTCCTGGGCTCCTATCTGGAACGCGTGCGGGCCCGCCTGAGCGGGGAACGGTTCGAAGTGCTCATCCGCGCCGTCCAGACCACCTGCGCCCTGCTGGGGGAGGGTCAGCACCAGACCGTGCTCGAAGTGCCCGGTGGCGGCGAGCTCGCCCCCGACCTGCAGCGCGAGTACGTGTCCCTGCTCGCCGTGATGATCACCGGGCGGAGCGACCACCAACTGGTCGAACTCGCCGCGCCCGAGGGCGACAAGGGCTGGGCGGTCGTCGAGAACACGGGCCCCCGGCGCGTCGACGCCGAGCGGATGTGGATCCAAGCGGAACTCGAGGGAATCCTGCGCGCCGGCAACCCGGCGTCCCCCTGACCGAACCCGCCTGACACCTGGTCAATGGAGGGGCGTCACGGGGGCGTTACCAGGCCAGGTCCAGCAACTGCCCTACGGTCGACCTCAGAGCCGTGTTGCTCAGCAGCGCGTCACGCCCTGCGGCCTACGTGCATGCAGAGTTGAGCGGGACGTCACTCCGTTGCCGATGGCGCGACCACCGTTTCCCGGGCCGGTGGACCGTGCGGGCCGGGCTGCGGCGCGGCACCACCCCGACCCGACGCGGTCCGCGTGGCGTGCGGGACGGCGGGGCCGGGCCGTCTACCGTGGCCCGGTGCGCCTCGCCCCCCTCGCCGTCGCCGTGGTCGTCGTGCTCGGTGCCGCCGTCCCGTCCTGTACGCGCAGTGCCACGCTCCCGCCGCCCGGTCTGCGCGTGCCGGACCGGACGCGGGACCTGGCCGCTCAGGTGGCGGAGGTCCCGGCGGTCGCGCTCGGTACCACCTACCACCCCGGGTGCCCGGTCGGCCCGGACCGGCTGCGGCTGGTCCGGATGAACCACTGGGGCTTCGACGGCAAGGTCCACCGGGGGGAGCTCGTCGTCCACGAACGCGTGGTCCGGCCGCTGCTGTACGTCTTCGGCGAGGCGTTCCGGGCCGGGTTCCCCATCCGCCGGATGCGGCCCGTCTCGGCGTACGGCGGCGACGACGCCAGGTCGATGGCCGATGACAACACCTCCGCCTTCAACTGCCGCCTGGTCACCGGGGACCACTCGCGGCTCTCCCGGCACGCGTACGGCGACGCCGTCGACATCAACACCGTGGAGAACCCGTACGTGGACCGCACCGGCGTCGTCCACCCGTCGGCCGCCCGGCCGTACCTCCGCCGCGGCCGCACCGCGCCGGGCATGATCCGCCCCGGCGACGCCGTCACCCGGGCCTTCGAGGCGGTCGGCTGGCGCTGGGGCGGCCGCTGGTCGAACCCGGACTACCAGCACTTCTCGGCGACCGGTGGCTGACCGTGCTGCCGGAACCCCCCGGTGGGTCAGGCGGCCTCCACCCAGGCCCGGGTGCGGGCGAGCCGGCGCAGTTCGACCAGATCGGCGTACGAGTGCGCGGCGTCGGTCCAGTACGGATGGGAGTACAGCAGGCGCAGCTCGTGGATCAGTGCGCGCCGCAGCCTGGTGGTGCCCGCTCCGGGCTGCAGGGCGAGGGCGGCATAGGTCTGGATCACCCTGACCTGGGTCAGGAGGAGGTCGTCGGGGAACTCGGTTCGCGCCATACCTGAATTAGCCCACTTGTTCGATTTCCGGCGCAAGCGGAATCTGTCCGCCGAGCATCTCGTACATGCGTACGATTGATCCCTCGTGGCGGTGGCCCGCGCGGGGCGGGACTCCTCGGCCGCGCAGCGGTACGCTTCCGGCGCCTTCGCGGTCCCCTCCGGGTTCGGCAGCGGCCGCCCCCGCGACACTCGGCGTTGGCGTGGACGCAACACCCAGCCCCTAATTTCCTCAGCGCTCCCCCCGCTCTCCCCTTCTCCGAGGAGTGACCGTGGAACGTCGTACCTTCCTGCGCGGCGCTGTTGTCGGCACCTCCGCCGCCGCCTTCGGCGGCACGCTCATGCGCGGCGCCGCCTACGCCGCCCCCGCCCAGCCGGGACCGGGCCCGTACGGGGCGCTCCGCCCGGCCGACGCGAACGGGATCATGCTGCCCACCGGTTTCACCAGCCGCGTCATCGCCCGCTCGGGCCAGACCGTCCCCGGCACCTCGTACCAGTGGCACAACGCCCCCGACGGCGGTGCGTGCTACGCCGACGGCACGGGCTGGATCTACGTGTCCAACTCCGAGATCAACCCCTCCGGCGGCGCCAGCGCGGTCCGCTTCGACTCCTCCGCCACCGTCACCTCCGCGTACCGGATCCTCTCCGGCACCCGCCAGAACTGCGCGGGCGGCAAGACGCCGTGGAACACCTGGCTCTCCTGCGAGGAGGTCAGCCTCGGCTACGTCTACGAGACCGACCCGTGGGGCGTGAACGCGGCCGTCCGGCGGCCCGCGATGGGCAGGTTCAAGCACGAGGCGGCCGCGGCCGACCCGGTGCGGCGGGCGGTCTACCTGACCGAGGACGAGACGGACGGCTGCTTCTACCGCTTCCTCCCGGCCACCTGGGGCAACCTCAGCGCCGGCACCCTCCAGGTGCTGGTCGCGGGCTCCGCCACCTCGGGGTCCTTCACCTGGCAGAACGTGCCGGACCCGGACGGCTCGCCCACCACCACCCGCAACCAGGTGTCCGGCGCCAAGCGCTTCAACGGCGGCGAGGGCTGCCACTACGCCAACGACACGGTCTGGTTCACCACCAAGGGCGACAACCGCGTCTGGCAGCTCGACCTGGCCGACAACACCTACGAGCTGGCCTACGACGACTCGCTCGTGGTCGGCGGCGGCGCCCCGCTCACCGGCGTCGACAACGTCACCGGGTCCTCGTTCGGCGACCTGTACGTCGCCGAGGACGGCGGCAACATGGAGATCTGCGTGATCACCCCGGACGACGTGGTCGCGCCGTTCCTGCGGATCACCGGGCAGTCGTCCTCCGAGATCACCGGGCCCGCCTTCGCGCCCGCCGGCAACCGGCTGTACTTCTCCAGCCAGCGCGGCACCAGCGGCAGCTCCTCCGCCGGCATCACGTACGAGGTGACGGGCCCCTTCCGTACCTGACACCGCCACCTGGCACCAGCGCCCGGCGGCTCCGCCGACCACCCCGGCGGGGTCGCCCGGCCGTGTGGAGCCGTCGAAGAGGGGTAAATGTCTCGTATGTCGCTTCCCTGGCCGGCTGAGGCATGGTCTCGGCCGGCCGGGCTGGACGCGGGCCACAGCCCGGACGGGAGAGGTGAGACGTATGACCGCTGACCTGGCCGACCTCATCGGCTACAAGGTCGAGGCCGCCGACGGCGCCATCGGCAAGGTGGACCGGCACAGCGAGTACGTCGGACGGCAGTTCATGGTGGTGGACACCGGCCCGTGGATCTTCGGCCGGCACGTCCTGGTGCCGGCCTCGGTCGTCACCCGGGTGGACGAGGAGAACGAGACCGTCCACCTGTCCGCGACCCGGGCCGAGGTCAAGGACGCGCCCGAGTTCGAGCGCGGCCAGCACGGCGACGACATGGCGGCCATCCAGATCATCGAGCACTACTCCTCGAAGAACAGCCACACCTGAGCCGAAGCCCCTGCGCCCCGCGGCCGGTGCCCCGCGCGGGTGCCTAGTGGCGCGGCGGGCGCTCCGCGGCGGATTTCAGGTACCGGCGGAGGGCGGCCCCGTCGTCCATGACATCGCGGTCGCCCTCCGCGACGGGCCGGCCGTTGACCTCCATCGACGGGGTTCCGCGGATCCAGGACGAGCTGAGGGCCCGGTCGGCGGCCTCGACGAACTCCCGGTGCCGGGCCGTGCGCACCGCGTCGTCGAAGTCGGCGTCGCGCATCCCCTCGACGGTGGCGGCCAGGTCGAGCAGGCCGTCCGTGCTGAAGCCGCCGCGCCGCTTGGCCGAGGCCTGGCCGTCGTAGACCGCCCGGTGCAGGTCGACGAACCTGCCCTTGTCCAGTGCGGCCCGCAGGGCGTTGACGGCCCGCTTGGATCCGGGGCCGAGGAACGAGCCCAGGGCGAACCGGAGCTGTAGGTCGCCCGCCGCCGCCATCCGGAGCAGGCGGGGGCCGGTCCCCGTGGTCTCGAACTCGGCGCAGGCCGGGCAGCTCGGGTCCTCGAAGAGCGTGACGGTGAGTCCCGCCGCCGGGTCACCGACCCTGACGCTGGTCCCGTCCGGCCCCAGCGCCTGCGCCACGGGCCCGATGGGCCCGCTCTCGCGACTGTCGTCCAGCCTTCCCAGCGGCAGGCACCCGGCGGTCGCCGGCGCCAGCGCGGCCGCCCCGATTGCCACGAGCACCTGCCGTCTGGACCTGACCTGCATGTATGTCTCCTCCCCTGGTTCTGAAGAGGTGAGCGTACGCACCCCCGCCCAGCCCCTCGACCCCGGGGCCGCCCCGTACCCGGTCGGCCGGACGGGAGGGGGCCCGGTACGACGGCGCGCCCCGTCGCCGCGCCGCCGTACCGATCGGCCCCTGTGGTCAGCCGGCGGCCGGTGCGGCGCTGACCGAGGGGCCCGCGACCCGGGCCGCCCAGTCCGCCAGGTCGCCGGCTCCGGCCGCGGAGGACGCGGCCCAGGCCGTGTACCCGTCGGGGCGGACCAGGAACAGGCCGCGGCCGTAGCCCTCGTAGGCGCCTATGCGGGCCGTGCGCAGCTGGGGCAGTTGCGGGAGCTGTTCCGGCAGGTCGGTGTCGACGGCGAGCAGGGTGAAGTGCGGCCCCCGGAAGAGGTCGAAGAGCCGCAGCCCGTCGCGCCGGCCGTCGGGGGCGCGGTCGCCCGCGGCGAGGGCGCCGTCCGGCAGGCCGGACCGGGTCTCCCGGGAGAGCGAGGAGTCCCGGAGGTGGATACCGAGCTGCCGGGTGGCGGCCCCGCGGCGGGCCTCGCCGCGGTGGATCCGCGTGGACAGCCCCAGCACGGCGGCCGCCTGCGGCAGGCGCTCCTCCTCGTACGTGTCCAGCAGGGCCTCGGGCGCGCTGTCGCAGAGTACGGCGGCGAGCTTCCAGCCCAGGTTGTAGGCGTCCTGGACGCTGGTGTTGAGGCCCTGTCCGCCGGCGGGGGAGTGGATGTGCGCGGCGTCGCCGGCGAGGAAGACCCGGCCTTCCCGGAACCGGTCGGCGAGTGCCGCGTTCACCGTGAAGTCCGACGCCCAGCGGACCTCCCGGACGTCCTCGGCCCGGACGTGGGTGAGCTCGGCCACCAAGGCGCGGATGTCGTCGGCGGAGAGCTCGGCGCGTATCTCGGGGTACTGGCCGACGAACTGGAACTCCTGCGTGTGGGGCAGCGGGCACAGGGCCGCATACCCCCGGCTGCCGTCCTCGGCCGGCGGGAAGAGGTGCCAGTTGTCGCGGTCCAGGTGGTCGACGACCACGTCGGCCACGACCAGCGGCGTGGGGTCGACGCGTTCGCCGGACATCTTGATTCCGGTGAGCCGGCGGACCGTGGACCGGCCGCCGTCGGCGCCCACCAGGTACCGCGCGCGGACCGCGCGGGCCGGGCCACCGTCCGACGCGATGAGGGCCTCGACACCCTCGGCGTCCTGCGTGAGGGCGGTGAGCTCCACGCCGAACCGGACGTCACCGCCCAGTTCCCGCAGCCGGGCCAGCAGGATCTCCTGCGTCCGCCACTGCGGCAGTATCCAGGGGCCCGTGTACGGCTCCTGCTCGGTGGCCTCCGCGTCGTCGAACATGCGGTGCTCGCCGAGCCGCACCCCGTCCTTCCACGCCATGCCGACCGGCGCCGGCCCGCCCCAGCGCAGCACCTCGTCCAGCACGCCGAGGTCGTCGAAGACCTCCAGCGTCCGCGGCTGCAGCCCCTTGCCGCGCGAGCCCGGGAACAGCCCGGCCGCCCGCTCCACCACCAGGGGGCGCACCCCCCGCCGCGCCAGGCAACAGGCCAGCGCCAGGCCGGTCGGGCCTGCGCCCACCACCAGCACGTCCGCCCCGCCGCCGGCCCCGCCCGCGTTCGTGTCCACGTCCACGTCCACGTCCACGTCCACGTTCATCGCGTTCATCGTCATCCCCGTTCGTCCTACGGGCGGGCAGCGCGCCCACCTTCACCGAGACCTCTCGGTCCCCACGTTCCTTAACGCCGTTAAGGAGCTGATGTCACGAGGATGCCCTTAACGTTGTTAAGCTGTCAACCCCGATGAGAGAGGCAGCGATGACCCCCAAGCCCGAGCGCACGCCGCCCCGCGTCCCGCCGCTGAGCCGTGTGACCGTTGCCGAAGCCGCGCTGCGCCTGCTGAACGAGACGGGGCTGGAGAAGCTCACGCTGCGGGCCATCGCCGCCGAACTGGACGTGAAGGCGCCCGCGCTCTACTGGCACTTCAAGAACAAACAAGAGCTCATCGACGAGATGGCCACCGAGATGCACCGGCGCATGACCGCCGGTCCGGCGGCGCTGCCGCAGCCGCACGGGGCCGGGGCGGACGGGCCCGCGTGGCGCGCGCTGATGCTGGCCAGCAACCGCCACCTGCGGCGCACGCTGCTCTCGTACCGCGACGGCGCGCGCGTCTTCAGCGGCTCCCGTTTCACCGGCTCCGGACACGGCGAGCAGGTGGAGGCGCACCTGCGGGCCCTGCAGGACGCCGGCCTCGGCCTGCCGCAGGCCGTCCGCGCCCTTGCGACGACCTTCGTGTACACCCTGGGCTTCGTCACGGAGGAGCAGGGCGTCCACCCCGTCCCGGGCGAGCGGCGGGAGGGCTTCGACGTCGCCGAGCGCGGCGAGCGCCTCGCCGACTACCCGCTCGCCGCAGCCGCCGGAACGCACCTCTTCGAGGACTACGACGCCCAGTTCGAGGAAGGGCTCCAGCTCATCCTCGACGGCATCGCCGCCCGCTACGGCGCGAGCTGACCGCGGTACACGGCCCCGGTCGCGGCGCGGCCGGCGGCGGAAGAGCAGCACGCCGGAGGTTCAGTCGTCCTCCCCGTCGCCCGGCAGCTGTTGCTCCGACCAGATGACCTTTCCCTCCGGCGTGTACCGCGCTCCCCACCGCCGGCTGAGCTGCGCCACCAGGAAGAGCCCGCGGCCCCCCTCGTCCGTGGTCGTCGCGTAGTGCAGGCGCGGGGAGCTGCTGCTGCCGTCGAAGACCTCGCAGGTCAGCATGCGGTCGCGCAGGAGGCGTACGCGCACCGGCTCCGCCCCGTGCCGGATCGCGTTGGTGATGAGCTCGCTGAGCACCAGCTCGGTGCTGAACGACAGCTCCGACAGCCCCCACTCGTCCAGCTTCTCCACGGCGACCGCGCGCAGCGTCGCGACCGCGCTCGGCTCGAACGGCACCTCCCACTCGGCGATCCGGTCGGCCGGCAGCACCGAGGTCCGGGCGACCAGCAGGGCCACGTCGTCACGGGCGCGCACCGGCAGCAGTTCCTGGAGCACCGCCTGGACGGTGTCCTCCGGCTTGCGGTTGGCGTGGGCGAGGGCGGCGCGCAGCAGGTCGAGCCCGTCGTCGATGTCGCGGGCGCGGTCCTCGATCAGCCCGTCGGTGTACAGCACCAGCTGGCTGCCTTCGGCGAGCTCCAGCTCGGCCGCCTCGAAGGGGAAGCCGCCGAGCCCCAGGGGTGCTCCGGCGGGCAGGTCGGGCGTCTCGACGCGGCCGTCCGGGTACACCACCGCCGGCGGTACGTGGCCGGCGCGCGCCACCGTGCACCGCTGGGCCACCGCGTCGTAGACGGCGTACAGGCAGGTGGCGCCGAGCAGGCCGCCCTCGGCTCCGCCGCCCTCCCCGTTCTGGTCGGTGTACTGCACGAGGTCGTCGAGGCGGGCCAGCAGCTCGTCGGGCGGCAGGTCGAGGGAGGAGAAGTTCAGCACGGCGGTGCGCAGCCGGCCCATGGCCGCGGCCGCGTGCAGCCCGTGGCCGACGACGTCGCCGACGACGAGCGCGACCCGGCCGCCGGGCAGCGGGATCACGTCGAACCAGTCGCCGCCCACGCCGGACTGCGCGGGCAGGTAGTAGTGGGCGACCTCCACGGCGTTCTGCTCGGGCAGGTCGCGCGGCAGCAGGCTGTGCTGGAGGGCGACGGCGAGCGCGTGCTCGCGGGTGTAGCGGCGGGCGTTGTCGATGCTGACCCCGGCCCGGGCGACGAGCTCCTCGGCGAGCGAGAGGTCCTCCTCGTCGAACGGCTCCGGCTTCTCGCAGCGCCAGAAGTTGACCACGCCGAGGACGACGCCGCGGGCCTTGAGCGGGGCCGTGATCAGGGAGTGGACCCCGTAGTCGATGATGGCCCGGGCGCGCGGCGGGTCCTGTGCGTGCCAGCCCGGGGCGTCGTTCAGGTCGGCGATCACCTCGGCCTTGCCGCTGCTGAGCCCGCGCGCCTGCGGGGTGGAGGGCAGGAAGTCGATCAACCGGCCGCGGGGGTAGAGGGGCACGTCGTCGCGGATGCCGCTGACGCCGGTGCGGCGCAGGTCGACGGCGGCTGCGGTGGGCTCGTCGCCGAGCAGGACCGGTTCTGCGAGGTCGACGGTGACGAAGTCCGCGAAGCGGGGCACGGCGACGTCGGCGAGCTCCTGGGCGGTCCGTTCCACGTCGAGGGTGGTGCCGACGCCGACCCCTGCGTCGTACAGCAGCCTCAGCCGTCTGCGGGCGGCCTCGGCCCGGGTGGTGAGGACCTGCATCTCGGTGGAGTCCCGGATGGTGACGGCCATGCCTTCGGTCCGGCTGCCCGAGCGCCGGGTCGACCTCTGGTTGATGACCAGCAGCCGTTCGCCGGCCTCGATCACCTCGTCGGTGGCCTCCCGGCCGGAGAGCAGCAGGTCGGCCAGGTGTCCGTCGAGTTCGGGGAGGTCGCGGATGTGCCGGCCGTCGGCGTCGGGCGGCAGGCCGAGGAGTCGTTTCGCCTCGTCGTTCGCGAGGAGCAGTTGTCCGCCGCCGTCCGTGATCAGCACCCCTTCGCGCACGGAGTGCAGAACGGCGTCGTGGTGCTCGTACATCCGGGTCATTTCGAGCGGGCCGAGTCCGCGGGTCTGGCGGCGCAGGCGCCGGCTGATCAGCGCGGCGCCGGCGGTGCCGAGGGCCAGGCCGGCCGCGCTGGTGCCGAGGATGACGGGGAGCTGCTTGTCGACGACGCCGGTCACGTTCTCCACGGTGAGCCCCGCCGACACCAGTGCCTCGACCTTGCCCTTGTCGCCCTCGGAGAAGACGGGCACCACCGCCTGGATCTCCTTGCCCAGCGGGCCGTTCACGCTCTCGGTGTACACGTGGCCCTTCAGCGAGGGCTCGATCGTTCCGACGAAGCGTTTGCCGATGCGGTCGGGCAGCGGATGGGAGTACCGGATGCCGTTGGTGTCCATCGCGACGATGAAGTCGACCCCGGCGGCCTTCCGCGTCTGCTCCGCGAGTGGCTGGAGGGACTTGGACGGGTCCGAGGTCTGCAGTGCGTCGCGGATCGCGGGGGAGCGCGCGAAGGTCTCGGCGACGGCCACGGACCGGCTGAGGGCTTCCCGCTCGACGTCGTGGCGCGACTGCAGGACGAGGGCCAGTACCGAGCCGGCGGCGAGCAGCACCACGATCGCCACCTGGAGGACGAATACCTGTCTGGCGACGCTCCGCGGGCGCTTCCGGCTCAGTGACCGCACCGACGTCCCCGGCACGGGTTGCAAGGACGGGCCACGAGACCATTTGTAGCACTGTCTATGGCTGTCGGCCGGGAGTGCCGGAAGGTCACCGTCGGTGCCGGCCCCCTCGGGGCCGCCGCGCCCGGGTCGGAGTCAGCCGGTGCGTCCCGCGCGCCAGGCCGCGAGGACCTCGTCGACGTCGAAGACGGCCAGGCGCAGTGGCGGTCCGGGCGGCGGCCTGCGCAGTGCGGCGCGGATCTTCTCGTTGATCTCCGCGAGCACGGCGCGGACCTGCCGCTCCGAGCGGGCCGAGTGCACCGCCTCCAGCGCGTCCTCGGCCTCCTTGCGCAGGGCGAGGGAGGGCGGCAGGGCGGCGAAGCCCTCGCGGTGCAGCTTCTCCTTGACCCACCACATCTCGTCGTACGGGGCGTCGGCGGAGGCCAGCGGTTTGCCCAGGCCCTCCAGCTGGTCGAAGGCGCCGCGCTCGGCGGCCTCCCTGATCTGCCGGTCCACCCAGGACTCGAAGCCGACCCCCGGCGGCTTGCGCTCGGTCACGGTTCCTCCCTCGACTCCGGGGCCCGTGGCCCCAAGTCCGGCTGACCTGCGGCCCGCTGCGGACCGTGGGGCCAGCGTAGCGCCGCGCTAAGTATCTTGACGTCGAGATTAATGTCCGGCAGGCTACCGCGAGATATCTCGACATCGAGATATTTTCACGGGGGAATCGGAGGCCCGGCATGAAGCGGCGGAGCGCGGAACGGCACACCGGCGGGGCGGAGGGCGGCGGAAACGGCCTGATCGCACAGTTGCGCCGGCCGCCCGGCGGCCGCGACGCCCGGATCATGCTGTTCGGCCAGCTGCTGGACCGGACCGGCACCGGGGTGTGGGCCGCCGCCTCGGTCCTGTTCTTCACCTTCGTCGTCGGACTCGACGCCGGACAGCTGGGCCTCCTGCTCGGGGCCGGCGCGATCGCGGGCATCGCCGGCTCACCGCTCGCCGGGCACCTCGCCGACCGCTTCCCGCTGCGCCCCCTGCTGATCGCCTGCCACCTGGTGCGCCTCGCCGCCCTCTGCGCCCTGCTCGTGGTCACCCGCTTCGACGTGCTGCTGCTCGTGGTCGCCGTCACCCAGCTGGGCGACCGTGCCGCCAAGACCCTGGAGATGCTCTTCGCGACGCGGGTCGCCGGCGAGCGGCGCGCCACCTACCAGGCCCTGTCGCGCAGCGCGGCGAACGCCGGCTACGCCGTCGGCGCCGGCATCGCAGCCGTCGGCCTCGCCGTGGGGACCCGGGAGGCGTACGCGGTCCTCATCCTCGGCAACGCGCTGTCGTTCCTCGCGGCCGCGGTGCTGGTCGGGCGCACCCGGGAGCCGCACGGCCACGGTCGCCTGACCGCGCCGGCCCCGGCCGCGGAGAGCGCGCCGGCGGAGCACGCGCCCGGGGCGACCGCGCACGCGGGCGGCGGACGGAGCCCCTGGCGGGACCGCGGCTACCTCCGCTTCGTCCTGCTCGACATCCCGCTCAACCTCGACGACTCCATCCTCAACGTCGGGCTGCCGCTCTGGCTCGTCCACCGCACCGACGCACCCCACGCCCTCGTACCGGCCTTCCTCGCGATCAACACCGTGCTCGTCGTCGTCCTCCAGCTGACCGTGTCCGCCCGGGTCGAGGGGCCGCGCCCGGCCGCGCGCGCCGCCGCCTGGTACGGGCTCCTGCTGTTCGCCTGCTGCGCCGTCCTCGCCCTCACCCCCGCCCACGGCGCCTGGGCCGCCTCGCTCGCCCTGCTGGCCGCGGCGGTGCTGGTCACCGCGGCGGAGCTGGTGCGCTCGGTGAGCTCCTGGGAACTCGCGGTGTCGCTCGCGCCCCGGCAGGCCAGGGCCTCGTACCTGGGGGTGGCCGGGATCTCCCCGTCGGTGCAGAAGGCCGCCGGCCCGCTGCTGCTGACCGGCGCGGTCATGGCGGCCGGACCGGCCGGCTGGATCGCGCTGGGCGCGGCGGTGGCGGGGCTGTCCCTCGTCCAGCGCGGGGCCGCCCTGCGCCGGCTGGACGTCGTCCGCCCCGAGCGGTCGGAGCGCCCCGAGCAGGCTGCAGGGACCGGGCAGGCCGCACCGTCCGGGCCCGCCCGGCCGGGGCTCCCGGCGCGCGGGGGCGGCGCGCCCGTAGGCTGAACGAGGCCGCCCGGCGAATGTTCCCGGCCCGGCCGGGTAGGCGGATTTCGCCAGGTCGCTCGGCAAAGGAGGAACGAGGCACCATGCCATGAGCGAGGAGATCCGCAGGCTGGCACTCGGCGGCGGAACGGGAGGCGTCGTGGCCCGCTGCCGTCAGTTCACCCTGGACGCCCTCACCGCCTGGCAGTGGATCGGCCGACCGGCCGGCGACGACCCGGACCGGGCGGACGGGCACCACGGCGGTGACGCGGACGGCGACGACCCGGACCGCGGCGACCCGGACCGCACCGAGGCCGTCGAGGGCGACCCGGACCGCACCGAGGCCGTCGAGGACGTCCTGTTGATGGTCTCCGAACTGGTGAGCAACGCCTGCGTGCACGCGGGCGGCCCCAGCGAACTGGTCCTGCGCCGCACCTCCGACCGGCTCCGGGTGGAGGTCGGCGACGGGAGCCCCGAGCACCCCCGTCGCCGAACGGCCGATGACCCCACCCTCCCCGGCGGGCACGGCCTGCTGGTGGTGGACCGGCTCGCCCGCGACTGGGGTTGGGAGCCCCGCCCGGGCGGGGCCGGCAAGACGGTCTGGGCAGAGGTCCGGTCACCGCACCCACCGCACCCGTGGCGACCGCAGTAGGCGACGACCGCAGGGGGGCGAAGTGCAGGTGCGGAGGGGGCCGGCCGGCCCGGCCACGGCCGGGCGGAGCGCGGTCAGTCGTCCTCGAGCAGGCTCGCCCGCAGCGTGGCCAGGGTACGGCTGAGGAGCCGCGATACGTGCATCTGGGACAGACCCAGCCGCTCGCCGATCTCGGACTGGGTCAGCTCGTCCCCGAAGCGCAGGGACAGCAGGGTGCGCTCGCGCGGGGGCAGCGTGGCCAGCACCGGCTTGAGGGACTCCAGGCACTCGATGCGGTCGTAGGCCGTCTCCTCCTCGCCGAGCGAGGGCCGGTCGGATCCGGGCTGCCGGTCGCCGTCCTCGCGCGCCGGAGCGTCCAGGGAGCGCGCCGAGTACGCGTGCGCCGCCTTCTGCCCCTCTGCGAACTCCTCCTCGCTGACGTGCAGGTGCTCGGCGACCTCCCCGTCCGTGGGCTCGCGGCCCAGGTCCTGCTCCAGGGCGTCGTGCGCCTTGGCGGCGCCGATCCGCAGCTCCTGGAGCCTGCGGGGCACCCGGACGGCCCAGCTGGTGTCACGGAAGAACCTCTTCATCTCCCCGGTGATGGTCGGCAGGGCGAACGTGGTGAACTCCACGCCCCGCTCCGGGTCGAACCTGTTGATGGCCTTGATCAGACCGATCGTCCCGACCTGGACGATGTCCTCCATGGGCTCGCTGCGCCCGCGGAAGCGGCGCGCGGCGTACTTGACCAGGCTGAGGTTGAGTTCGACGAGGGTGTTGCGCACGTAGGAGTACTCGGCCGTGCCCTCCTCGAGGGCCCGCAGTCTGCGGAATAGGGTCTCCGACAGGGCGCGGGCCTCGCCGGTGCTCACACTCAGCGTGTCCTGCGGGATTCCTTCGGTGACCTCTGAATACAGCATGTCGGCTCCTCCGACGGATGGTCGCGCCGCACTGCTGTACGACCCGGCCGTCTCGCGAGCTTTCCTGAGGGATATACCCCCGGCGGACCCCCGCGAAAGCAGCCCGCCCGATCGGGCCGGGATCAACCCCCGCCGGCCCGGTTCCGCAGGGCCAGCCGGACCGCCCACAGCACCGAGACCAGGGGTACGGCCACCACCGCGCCCACCAGCCCCGCGGCGATGGTCCCCGCGGCCACCGACAGTGCGACCACGAGCGGGTGCAGCCGCACCGCCCAGCTCATCACCATCGGGTGCAGCACGTGCCCCTCGAGCTGTCCGATCAGCACGATCAGCGCGACCACGAGGGCGGCGATCAGCGGTCCCTTGGCCGCCAGCGCGACGACCACGGCGACCGCGAGGGCGATCGGCGACCCGATCAGCGGGATGAACGCGAGGAAGAACTCCAGCAGCGCCAGCGGCACCGCCAGCGGGACCCCCAGGGCGTACAGCGCGATCCCGACGAGCACGGCGTTGGTCGCGGCGACGAGCACGATCCCGTGGGTGTACCCGGTGAACGCCCGCCACGCCGCCCGGCCCGCGACCTGCGCCCGGTCCCGCCCGCCCGGCGGGAGCTGGTCGCACACCCAGTTCCACTGGCGCTCGCCCGACGCGATGAAGAACACCGCGCAGAACAGGCCCAGCGCCCCGATGGTCAGCGCGTGCGCCAGCCGGCCCGCGCTGTCCAGCGCCGTGCTGAGCAGCGAGGTGCGGTGGCTGGCGAGGTACTCGCCGATCCGCTCCCGCAGATCGGACAGCGCTCCCGGGGCCAACCCGAACGGCGCCCGGTCCAGCCAGGTCTGGAGCCGGCCGAGGCCGACCCGGAACTCCCCGACCAGGGACTGCCACTCCATGGCCACCGTCTCGCCGATGCCCGCGAGCACGCCCATCAGGAGCACCGTGCTCCCGATGACCGCGCAGGCCACCGCCAGCGGGCGCGGCATCCACCGGTCCAGCAGGTCCGCCGCCGGACGCAGCAGCGCGGCCCCGACCAGGCCGAGGAAGACGGCCACCGCCACTTCGTGGAACCGGCCCAGCACCACGAAGACCGTGTACACGGCCGCGCCGACCACCAGCAGCCGCCAGGCGTAGGCCGCGGCCGTCCGCAGCGGCGGGGACACCGCGCCCGGGCCCGTGTGCCTGCCCGTACCCGCGCCCTGCCCGGGTGGCGGCCTGCGGCCGCGCGCACCGGCCCCGCCCCGGGGCCCGGTCCCGTACCGGGCGCGGGAGCGGCGGGCCGTCACCCGGATGGAGGAGCGCGGGCCGTCCCCGCGCGGCCCCTCCGGGCGGCGGTCCGGCCGCGCCGCGGATCGCCTGCTCATCTACGCGTGTACCGCCTCTGCCGGTGGCGAAGGGTCCGTCCCCGTACGAGGTGCCACGCACGGCCGGACGGCGCACGCGTCCCTGCGGACATTCGCCCGAAGGAGGCGGCCGGACGCCGGATGCCCGGAATTCCGGAGTTCCGCGCACGGGCATCCCTGCCATGCTTGAGGTGAGTCCTACCGGGCAGACGCGGAACCCACCTGGGGCGCCGGCCGTCCGGGCCCCGGACCGAAGGAAGTGAGCCTGGTGCGCATCGCCTTTCTGACCGCGCCCGCGGGCGTGGAGGAGATCGAGCTCATCGAGCCGTGGAAAGCCGTGCTCGACGCCGGCTGGGACCCACGGCTCGTCTCCACGGAGTCGGGGGAGGTCCGCGCCTTCCGGCACCTGGAGAAGGCCGGCCGCCACCACGTCGACGAGGTGCTCGGGGACGACCCGGCCGCGACCGCGGACGGCTTCGACGCGCTCGTCCTGCCGGGCGGCCTGGCCAATCCGGACGCCCTGCGCCTGCACGAGGGTGCCGTCCGGTTCGTCCGTTGCTTCTTCGACGCGGCCAGACCGGTCGCGGCGATCTGCCATGCGCCCTGGGTGCTGGTCGAGGCCGACGTCGTACGGGGCCGCACGCTGACCTCGTGGCCGAGCCTGGCGACCGACGTGCGCAATGCCGGCGGCACCTGGGTGGACGAGGAGGTCCACGTCTGCCGGGCCGCCCCCGCCACCCTGGTCACCAGCCGAAAACCGGCTGACCTGGACGCCTTCTGCGGGGCGCTCGTCAGAGAGTTCGACAGGGAGTTCGACACGAGGTTCGAGGCGGGGGACAGGACCGGGTTCGAAGCGGCTACTTCGGCGAGGAGTTCGGCGCGACATGACCACCACGGTCGGGGTTGAGGAAGAGTACGTACTGCTGGACCCCGTCACCCACCTCCCGGTGGCCTGCGCCGAGGAGGTACGGGCCAGGGCGGGCATCGGGACCTGGGCGGACGAGGGCGAGGTCCAGCACGAGCTGCTCCAGGCACAGGTGGAAGTGGCCACTCCGGTCTGCACGGACCTGGAGGAGATCGGCGGCCACCTGCTGAGGCTGCGGCACGCGGTGGCGGCCGCCGCCGAAGCGGAGGGGTGCGTGGTCGCCAAGACGGCCACGGTGCCGCTCCGCGACGGCGTGCCGGTGCCGGTCACCCGGGAGACGCGCTACCTGAAGATGCGCGAGGAGGCAGGCCGGCTGGTCGACGAGCAACTGATCAACGGGATGCACGTGCACGTCGCGATCCCGGACCGGGACACCGGCGTGGCCGCCATGAACCGGCTGCGGGTCTGGCTGCCGACCCTGCTCGCGATGTCCGCGAACTCGCCCATGTGGGACGGCCGGGACACCGGCTTCGCGAGCTGGCGCACCATCGTCTTCGGCCGCTGGCCGGTCAGCGGCCTGCCGCCGCACTTCGACTCGCTCGCCGACTACGAGCAGCGGATCGACTCGCTCGTGGAGTCCGGGATGATCCCCGACCGGGGCCAGCTGTACTGGCAGGCGCGGCTGTCCGAGCGCTACCCCACGATCGAGATCCGGTGCCTGGACGTGCAGCTGGAGGCCGACGACGCCGTCCTGCTCGCCGGCATCGCCCGGGGCCTGATCACCACCGCGGTCAACGAGGAGAAGGCGGGCGTCCCGCAACCGTTCTGCCCGCCCGAGCTGCTCCAGGCCTCCCTGTGGCACGCGGCCCGCTACGGCCTCAGCAGCACCCTCCTCGACCCGCACGGGCACCGGCAGAGCGCCGGCGACGTGCTGTACATGCTGGTCCAGCACATCACGCCCGCCCTGGAGGAGGCCGGCGACCTGCGGGAGGTCAGCGCGCTGCTGCACCGGCTGCTCCAGCAGGGCACCCCCGCGGACCGGCAGCGCCGCGCCTTCACCGACGGCGGGATGCAGGCCCTGACCGACCTCATCACCACCAAGGACGCCGCGGACTGACCCGGCCTCCCGAGGGCGGTCCGACCGGGCCACATTGCGGCGCGCCGCCGCACCGCAACGCCCCCGCAGCCTGTAGCAGAGGGGGTAGCGGTACGGCGGCCGCCGGGCCGCGGTGCGGTGGCGAGGGCTCGGGAGGCCGGATGACGTCAGTGGACCCCTCACCCCACGGCCCACCGCCCTCGGCACCCGAGTGGTCCGCCCGGCCGGCGGAGGCCGGGCAGCGCACCGAACGGCGCGTCGGGCAGGGCGCGGCGGTGCTGCGCTGGCTGTCGACCACCGACCACAAGGTGATCGGCAACCTCTACCTCGTGACGGCCTTCGCCTTCTTCCTGTTCGCCGGGGTCCTGGCCCTGCTCATGCGGGCCGAACTCGCCCGCCCCGGCAACCAGGTCTTCTCGAACCAGCAGTACAACGAGCTGTTCACCGTGCACGGCACCGTGATGATGCTGCTGTTCGCCACCCCCACCTTCACCGGTTTCGCCAATGCGGTGATGCCCCTGCAGATCGGCGCGCCCGACGTCGCCTTCCCCCGGCTGAACGCGTTCACGTACTGGGTGTACCTGTTCGGCGGCCTGATGGTGGTGTCCGGGTTCCTCACCGAGCAGGGGGCGGCCGCCTTCGGCTGGTTCGCGTACGCCCCGCTCAACGGAGCCGTGTACGCACCCGGCCCCGGCTCCGACCTGTGGGTGATGGGGCTGGCGGTGTCCGGGCTGAGCACCATCCTCGGCGCCGTCAACTTCATCACCACCATCGTCTGCCTGCGCGCGCCCGGGATGACCCTGTTCCGCATGCCCATCTTCACCTGGAACGTGCTCTTCACGTCGATCCTGGCGCTGCTGGCCTTCCCCGTCCTGGCCGCCACCCTGCTGGCCCTCGAAGCGGACCGCAAACTCGGCGCGCACGTCTTCGACGCGGCCAACGGGGGAGCCCTGCTGTGGCAGCACCTCTTCTGGTTCTTCGGCCACCCCGAGGTCTACATCGTGGCCCTGCCGTTCTTCGGGGTGGTCAGCGAGATCGTGCCCGTCTTCAGTCGCAAGCCCATGTTCGGCTACGCCTCCCTCATCGGCGCCACCATCGCCATCACCGGGCTGTCCGCCACGGTGTGGGCGCACCACATGTTCGCGACGGGCGCGGTGCTGCTGCCGTTCTTCGCGCTCCTCTCCTTCCTGATCGCCGTACCGACGGGGGTGAAGTTCTTCAACTGGATCGGGACCATGTGGAGCGGTTCGCTGTCCTTCGAGACCCCGATGCTGTGGTCGGTGGGCTTCCTCGTCACCTTCCTCCTCGGCGGGTTGACGGGCGTCCTCGTGGCCTCCCCACCGCTGGACTTCCACCTGACGGACAGTTACTTCGTCGTCGCCCACCTGCACTACGTCCTGTTCGGCACGATCGTCTTCGCGACCTTCGCCGGCTTCTACTTCTGGTGGCCCAAGCTCACCGGCCGGATGCTGGACGAGCGGCTCGGCCGGATCCACTTCTGGACCCTCTTCACCGGCTTCCAGACCACCTTCCTCGTCCAGCACTGGCTCGGCGAGGCCGGCATGCCCCGCCGTTACGCCGACTACCTGGCCGGGGACGGGTTCACGGTCCTCAACTCGGTCTCCACCATCGGTGCCTTCCTGCTGGGGCTGTCCACCCTGCCGTTCCTCTACAACGTGTGGCGGACGCAGACCCGTGGTGCGCGGGTGACCGTCGACGACCCCTGGGGCTGGGGGAGGTCACTCGAATGGGCGACCAGCTGCCCGCCGCCCCGGCACAACTTCCACGCCCTGCCGCGGATCCGCTCCGAATCCCCGGCCTTCGACCTGCACCACCCGGAGGTGACCCGTGAAGGGTGAGGCCTGGCTGTTCACCGGCACCGCCCTGTTCTTCGGGGCCACCATGGTCGTCTACGCCTGGTTCTCGGGGGAGCCGGCGGGCACCGCCGCCCTGGCCGTGTCGTTCCTCATGACGGCCCTGGTCGCCGCGTTCCTGTGGCGGCAGCACCTCCGCGGCGGCAGCCGGCCGGAGGACCGGGGCGCCGCCGAGGTGCAGGAAGCGGGCGGGCGGCGCGAGTTCTTCCCGGGCCGCACCTACCTCCCGGTCGCGGCGGCCGCGGGCACCGCCCTGATCGGCCTGGGCGTGGTCCAGGGGCTGTGGCTGTGCCTGGTCGGGTTCGGCGTCCTGGCGCCGGCCGTGGTCGGCTTCGCCTTCCGCACCCTCGACCACCCGCAGTGACAGGACGGTACGGGCCCGGGGTCGGGCCGGGGGATCCGGCTCAGTGCCCGTCCGCGGGCGGCCGCCGGTCCGGTCCGGCCAGGACGTCCTCGACCTGGCGGCGCTGCTCGGCGGTCGCCGGGTAGCGCACCCGGTCGGCGTAGTACCAGGAGGAGAGCGCGAACCGGGCCCGCCACGCCGGGTGCTGCAGCCGTCGCCGCAGCCGCCCGGCACCGGCCGCTCGTTCGGGGCCCGCCGCCGGAAGGGGCCGCGGTCGTTCCCGTACGAGCAGCCCGTACCGCTCGTCGGCCGACAGCGGTCGGTGCTGCGGGTGGAAACCGCCCTCCACCCCCTGCACCACCAGTCCCGACTCCGCGCCCCCGGCCAGCTCCGCGGCCTCCCGCGCCTGCAGCGCGAGGCACAGCCGCCGCGTCGTCCAGAACGCGACCACCGGCGCTGCGAAGAACGCCGCCCGCAGCGTCCAGGTCACCCCGGCGACCGGCACGTCGAAGACGAACGCCGCGATGTCCTGGCCGCCCGCGACGAGCAGCACGGCGTAGCAGGACAGTGCCCCCGCCGCCAGCCCGGTGCGCACCGGCCGGTCGCGCGGCCGGTCGCACAGGTGCCGCTCGCCCGGCCCGGGCGTGATCCACCGCTCGAAGAAGGGGTACGCGTACAGCACGGCGAACAGCAGCCCCGGCATCAGCACCGCGGTGACCAGCGGGTTCCAGCTCACGGTGTGGCCCGCGACGCGGGTCTCCACGCCCGGCATCAGCCGCAGCGCCCCCTCCAGGAACCCGATGTACCAGTCCGGTTGGGAACCCGTGGAGACCAGGTCCGGCCGGTAGGGGCCGTACACCCAGATCGGGTTGACCTGGGCGACGCCGCCCAGGACCGCGAGCACGCCGGCCGCGGCCAGGAGCAGCCCGCCGGACTTGGCCACGTAGTTCGGGAAGAAGGGAAGGCCGACGGCGTTGCGGGCGGTCCTGCCGCGGCCGGGCCACTGCGTGTGCTTCAGCACGAAGACCAGCAGCACATGCGCGGTGACCAGGGCCACCAGCAGGCCCGGCACGAGCAGGATGTGCAGCGGGTACAGCCGCGGCACGATGTCGTCGCCGGGGAACTGGCCGCCGAAGACCAGCATGCTCAGGTACGTGCCGACGACCGGAACCGACAGCATGATCCCCTGGGCGATCCTCAGACCGGTGCCCGACAGCAGGTCGTCGGGGAGCGAGTAGCCGGCGAACCCCTCCAGCAGCGCCAGCATGAAGAGCGTGACTCCGATCGTCCAGTTGAGTTCGCGCGGCCGGCGGAAGGCGCCGGTGAGGAAGACGCGCAGCATGTGCACGCCGATCGCGGCGACGAACACGATGGCGGCCCAGTGGTGCATCTGGCGGACCAGCAGTCCGCCCCGCACGTCGAAGCTGATCTGCAGGGTGGAGGCGTACGCGCGGGACATCGGCACGCCCTGCAGCGGCTCGTAGGACCCCCGGTAGACCTCTTCGGCCATCGACGGGTCGAAGAAGAAGGTCAGGTACACGCCGGTCAGCAGCAGCACCACGAAGGCGTACAGGGCGATCTCGCCCAGCAGGAACGACCAGTGGTCGGGGAAGGCCTTGCGCAGCGCCGACCGGGTGAGCTCCGCCAGCGGGAGCCGCGCGTCGAGCGCCTCCGCCGCACCCACCACCGCGCGCCCCGCCCTGGCCTTCCGTCCTGTCGTCCGCGTCGACGCCGGCACCCGGTGCACCTCCTGTCGGAGCCCTCGCCGTCGCAGGGAGGGGGAGGGAGGGCCGGGCGGCCGCCCGGAGTAGCCGCAACGCTACAGAAAGGGGTCATTGCGGATCAATTCAGACACGGTGCTCCCGGTCCGGGCGCATCATGGGGGTACCACCACCGGATGGGCGCGCGGCCGGGCGGCTCCGTGCCACCGCGCCCGACGTGCGGGCCACCGCCCCTGAAGCGAGGATGGGGCGGGACAAGGACGGAGCGTGAGTCGTCGTGGAGATTTCTACGAGAGAGGTCTTCGGCGCCCCGTGCTGGGTGAGCCTGATGGCCCGCGATCTGCAGCGGGCGCAGGAGTTCTACGGCGCGGTCCTCGGGTGGAAGTTCCGGCCCGCCCGCCTGAGCGACGCGTTCACCATCGCCGAGCTCGACGGGGTGGCCGTCGCCGGCATCGGGGCCCTGGCCGGGGACCTGACCGTCGCGCCGACCTGGACGCCCTACTTCGCCGTCGACGACGCCGACGTGGCCACGGACCGGATCCGCGAGCGCAGCGGCACGATCGCGGTCGGCCCCGTCACCTTCGCCGGCGGCGGCCGCGGCGCCGTCGCCGCCGACCGGGACGGCGCCGTCTTCGGCATCTGGGAGGGCCGGGTGTCCTCCGAATGGCGGGTCGGCCGAGGCCGGGCGCCGGCCTGGCTGGAACTGCGCACCCGCGACGCCTTCGAGGCCGCGCTGTTCTACGGCGAGGTCCTGGAGTGGGCCACCGGCCGGCCCGGCTGCTGCGAGGTCTCGTACGAGGACGACCAGGTCGTGCTGCGCCAGGCCGGCGAGCCCGTCGCCCGGCTGAACGGCGGGCTCGGCCCCGACTCCGCCACGCACGCCCCCGAGTCACGGCCCCGCTGGCACGTCTACTTCGGCGTCGCCGACCTCGACGACGCCATCGACGCGGCCCTCGCGGCCGGCGGGACCACCCTGTCGACGATCGTCTCCAGCGCCACCGAGCGCTGGGTGACCGTCCGCGACCCCGAGGGGGCCATGCTCACCCTGACGGCCGCCCGGGCCCAGGGCGGCTGACGCGGGTGGCCGGCGTGCCAGTGGAGCGACTGCGCTCCCTGCCCGGCCTCGCGTGGTGCATGGAACTCCCCCCGGCCGCGGGCGGCGCGGTGATGGCCCCCGGCATCCTCTCCGTCGGCCTGCACCTGATCGGCCGGGAGGTGCTCTCCCTGGCCGCGCTGGCCGTCGCCGGGCTGCTGTGGCTGCTCCTCGGCTTCGCCTTCGGCTGCCGGCTGGTCTGCGACCGGCCACGGTTCCGGGCCGCGTCCTACAGTCCCGCGGCCCTGACCGCGGTCGCCGCCACCGCCGTGCTCGGCTCCCGGATCTCGATGCTGGGCCGGCAGACCGCCGCGACCGCACTGCTGGTGCTGGCCGCGGCCCTGTGGCCCTGGCTGACCGTCGGCGTCGTACGGCACTGGAAGCGGCAGATGGCCGGCGCGGTGTTCCTGGTCTGCGTGGCCACCCAGGGGCTCGCAGTCCTGGCCGCCACGCTGGCCCTCGCCGTGCCCAGCGGCTGGCTCGCCTGGGCGGCGCTGGCCGCCTTCTGCCTCGGCCTGGTCTTCTACGGGGACGCCCTCGCCCGGTTCGACCTGCGCGAGGTGGTGCGCGGGGCGGGCGACCACTGGGTGGCGGGCGGCGCCCTGGCCATCTCGGCGCTCGCCGCGTCGAAGCTCACGGCGGTGCCCTGGACCGGCCCGCTGCACACCGCGCTGCGCTGGGCCACGCTGGTCACCCTCGCGCTGGCCCTCGCCTGGTACGTACTGCTGCTGGCCGCCGAGCTGCGCAGCCGGCGGCCGCACTACGACATCCGGCGCTGGGCGACCGTGTTCCCGCTCGGCATGACGGCCACCGCCTGCTTGTCGGCGGCCGGGCCGACGGGCGTCGGCGTACTGTTCGGGCTGGGCGAGGTGCTGCTGTGGATCGCCGTGGGCGCCTGGCTGCTGACCTTCGTCGCCTTCGCCGTCAGCCGCCGCGCCCGGTGACCGGAGCGTCAGCCGCCGCGCCCGGTGACCGGACCGCCGGACGGCGCGGCCGCGGCCCGGCCCGCCACCGCGATCCACACGAGCAGACCGGCCGTCAGGGCCAGGGCGGCCCACGGGCCGGGGTCCAGCGTCAGCACGGCACCGGCCAGCGCCCCGCAGAACAGCGCCGCGACCGACACCAGCCGCCGCACCGCGGCCGGCCCCCGCCGGTCCGCGGCCAGTCCCGTCAGCGTCCGGGTGACGACGGTGGTCGTCAGATCGGGTACCGCCAGCCGGTGCACGACGGCGTTCTGCATGCCCATGCTGAACGCGAGCAGCCCCACCGCGGGCAGCCGACCCGCGCCGGCCGCGGACACCGCGAGCGCGCCCGCCACCAGCACGGCCTGCGCCGCCACCAGCGGCCCGAACAGCCGTCCGGCCGGGTGGTCGCGGCGGGTCCGGCCGGCCGCCGCCGCCCCGGCGGTGAAGGCGGCGAGCGCCAGCAGGGAGGCGGCGGCCGAGAACTCCCGGTCGCCCGCCAGCGCGAAGCCGAGCAGGACCACGTTGCCGGTCATGTTCGCCACGAACACCTGGTCGAGGCCGATGAAGCTCACCGCGTCGACCAGCCCGCTCACGAACGTCAGCCCGATCAGCAGCGGCGGCAGCACCCCGTGCGCACCGCCCCCGCCGCCCTCCCGCGGCGGGAACAGCCACCCGCCCAGCGCCCGCAGCATCCGTTCCACGGCGTTGTCAGTGCCCCTCGGTAGGGTCGGATCCATGGCCTACACGTTCCAGGTGACCATCGACAGCACCGACCCGCACTCCCTCGCGGACTGGTGGGCGGAATCCCTCGGCTGGGAAGTCGAGCCGACGGACGAGGAATTCATCCGCCGGACCGTCGCAGCGGGGCACGCCTGCGAGGACGACACCACCACCCACCGCGGCAGGCTCGTCTGGAAGGCGGGCACCGCCATCCGCCACCCCGAGGGCACCGACCGTGCGCCCCGGGTCCTCTTCCAGTACGTCCCCGAGCCCAAGACCGTGAAGAACCGCGTCCACCTCGACGTCCGCACCGGGAACGACGACCCCAAGGCGGTCGTCGAGCGCCTGATCGACCGCGGCGCCACCTTCCTGCACGACGCCCGCCAGGGCCCGTTCGCCTGGACCACCCTGGCCGACCCGGAGGGCAACGAACTCTGCGTGTCCACGTGACCCCGCCATGGCCGGGCCGGCCGCACCCCTGCGACCAGCGGTAATTCGGTACCGGGCACTCCCTCCCACAGTCGAGAATGAGACATCTCGAAAACGGGAGGGACCCCATGGGCCACAGCCAGGCCTACCTGACTCTGGACGACCTGATGCCGCGGCAGGAGCTGGCGGCAGCCATCGACGCCGGACACGTCAGCCGCAAGCCGCACCCCGAACTGCCGCTGTCCATCTACACGTACACCAGGACGGCGCAGTACGAGCGGGTCTGGAACCAGGTGACCGTCCGCTGCCGCGGACTCGTCGCCGACGACACCACCGGTGCCGTCGTCGCCCTGCCGCTGCCGAAGTTCTTCAACGTCGGCGAGCACGAGTCCGGACAGCCCTACGCCCCGGCCCTGCCCGACGAGCCGTTCGAGGTGTACGAGAAGGTCGACGGCAGCCTCGCGGTGGTCTTCCACTACGCGGGCGCCTGGCGCGTCGCGTCCAAGGGGTCGTTCATCAGCACGCAGGCGGTCTGGGCGCAGCGCCGCCTCGACGGCCGGGACACCTCGGCCCTCGTGCCCGGCACGACCTACCTCGCCGAGATCCTGTACCCGCAGAACCGTATCGTCGTCGACTACGGCGACCGCCGCGACCTGGTGCTCCTCGCCGCCTTCGGCCCCGACGGCACCGAGGTGCCGCTCGCCGAGGCAGCCGGCCACTGGGAGGGCATCGGATCGGTCGTCACCCTGTGGCCCGCCACGCCGATCGACGAGCTCGTCGCGCTGACCGGGGCGAGCACCCTGCCCGGGGGCCGCGCCGCCACCGGCACCGACGCCGAGGGGTTCGTGCTGCGCTTCGCCTCCGGCGTGCGCGCGAAGGCCAAGCTGGCCGAATACGTGCGCCTGCACAAGGTACTGACCGGTGTCACGGAGCGGGACATCTGGCGCAGCCACGGCGTCCAGCGGTTCGCCGGCCTGCCCGCCAAGCAGGTCGCGCAGGGCCTGGGCTGCACCCTCGCCGAGGTGGACGCCTGGGGCGGCAAGCCGCTCGACGCGCTGCTGGAGCAGGTGCCGGACGAGTTCGACACCTGGGTGCGCGGGGTCATCGCCCGCCTGGAGGACGAGGCCGCGCGGCGCGAGCGGGCCATCGACGAGGCCTTCGCGCAGCTTGCACACCTCGCCTCCGACCGGGGTGCGTTCGCGCGCGCCGTGAAGGCGCTGCCCGACACCGGGATCCGCGCGGCCCTGTTCCTGCGTCTGGACAACCGTCCGACCGGGCTCGTCGTGTGGCGCCACGTGCGGCCGCAGGCGTCCGACCCGTTCACGACCGATGAGGAGAACTGACCAGTGTCCGCACGACCCGAAGAGCCCGTACGGCCCGTCGTCCACGTCATGACGGGGCTGCCGGCCTCGGGGAAGACCACCGCCGCGCGCGCCCTGCAGGCCGAGGCCGCGGGCCGGATGCGCCGCGTCAACCTCGACGACCTGCGCACCATGCTCGACGTGCCGGAACCCGAGCGGGGCCGCTCGTACCGGCACGAGCAGACCGTCCTGGCCGTCCAGGACGCGGCGGTCAGCGCCGCCGTCGAGGACGGCTTCGACGTCGTCGTCGACAACACGCACCTGACCTCGCACATCCCCAAGCGGCTCAAGGCCGCGGTCGCCGGCCGGGCCTCGTTCGTGGTGCACGACTTCACCCACGTCCCGGTGGAGGAATGCCTGCGCCGGGACGCCGGGCGCGAGCGCCCGGTCGGCGAGGAGGTCATCCGGATCCTCGCCGACAAGCACGCCAAGGCGCGCAAGGGCGGGTGGCGGCTCACCGCGGACTGGCTGAACGACGAGCCGGTCGTGCAGCCGTACGTGGCCGACCCGGCGCTGCCCGCGGCAGTGATGTGCGACATCGACGGCACCCTCGCGCTGACCGGTGCCCGCAACCCGTACGACTTCTCGCGCTGCGGGATCGACGCGCTGAACGAGCCGGTCCGCCACGCACTGAACGCCTTCCGGCACGCCGCCGGCGACACCGTCGTGCTGTTGTCCGGGCGCGGTGAGGAGCACCGGCCGCAGACCGAGGAGTGGCTCGCCCGCCACCAGGTGCCGTACGACGAGCTGTGGATGCGCCCGGCCGGGGACACCCGCCGCGACGACATCGTGAAGGCCGAGCTGTTCGACGCGCACGTGCGGCACCGGTACGCGGTGCGGGTGTCGCTCGACGACCGGGACCGGGTCGTGGCGGTCTGGCGCCGGATGGGCCTGCCCACCTGGCAGGTCAACTACGGCGACTTCTAGTGCTGAGGCCGGCCACCCATACTGGGACCGTGAGCGTGCTGATCGTGGACGGGGCCAACGTCGTCGGATCCGTCCCGGACGGCTGGTGGCGGGACCGGCGGGGCGCGGCCGAGCGGCTGCGCGACCGGCTGGCGCGGCGGGACCCGGTGGCCGGCGAGGAAGTGGTCCTCGTCGTGGAGGGCGCCGCCCGGGGCGTCGAGTCCGTGCCCGGAGTACGGGTGGACCCGGCGCCCGGCAGCGGCGACGACAGGATCGTGGAGCTGGTGGCGTCCTTCGCGGACAGCGGGCGCGACTGCACCGTGGTCACGGCGGACCGGGAACTGCGGGCCCGGGTCCGGGCGTACGGAGCGCAGTGCGTGGGGCCGCGTACCGTACGCCCGGAGCACTGACCGGGCGGTCCGGGTCAGTCGCAGGAGCCGACGCGGTCCAGGTTCTTCACGTAGCGGGCGGAGACCCAGGCCTTCTTGCTGCTCTCCTTGCCGCTGTTCGCCCGCTTGGCGGACAGGCCGGCCTCTTCGTCTGAGTCCTCCTCGAGCCCGTCCTCGACGTCGCCCTCGGCCTCTTCGGCGGTCTGCTCGTCGGCGTCCTCGGCGGCGTCCTCCTCGCGCTGGTCCTGCTCCTCCTGCGCATCCTGCTCGTCGCGCTGGTCCTGCTCCTCCTGCGCATCCTGCTCGTCGCGCTGGTCCTCGCGCTCGTCCTGCCGCTCCTCGTCCTTCCCGCCCTTCTCCTTCCCGTCCTTCTTCTTGCCGTCCTTCTTCTTGCCTTCCTTCTCGTCCTTCCTCTTGCCGTCCTTGTCGTCCTTGTGGGAGTCCTCGTGCTCCTTCACCAGGAGGCGGTACCAGATGTCGTTGCCGTCGACCTTCTGGCCCTTCACCTTGCACAGGATCGCGACCTTGTGGCCCGACCTGACCTCGCCGACGGAGCGGGAGTCGGTCGTCGGCAGGCTCCTGACCTTCAGCGAGCCGCGGGAGACGACCTCGCCGACGGTGTAGTGCCGGCCCTCGTACTTCCCCGACGACCCGCGGTCCGGTTCGACGAAGCGGAGGTCGCGGGACGACCCGTTCCCGCCGTCCGCGGCGGCGGCCGCGCCGCCCAGGCCGCCCAGGCCGAGCACCAGGCTTCCGGCGGCGAGAGCGATGACGGCCCTGGTGGGCTTCAGCATGGGCAGGCTCCTCTGCGAAGGCATCCGCCCGGCCGCGATGCGCCGCGGTCCGGTGCGGCGACCGGGCGGTCGCCAGGACGACTATGACGAGGGCGCATCGCGGCCGGGCGGATGACGCACCGTCATCTCGCCCGAAATGCCCAACGTGCATCGCTCTGGTGTACGTGGGGCCGTGCCCGCCCCCGTACGGGCACGGCCTCGCCGCGCGGCCCGGAGACCGGGGCCGGCACCGGACACCGCCGGCACGGCGAATGTACGCGGACGGAGCCGTCCCGCTCACCCGTCCGCAGGGTGAATCCCGCCTCCGCCCCAGGACGGCCCCCGCGTACGACCGGGGGCGTAGTCAGGCGGGCGAGCAGCGGAACAGGCCGTACCGGCAGCCGTGTGCCGGTCACCGTTGCGGGACCGGCGCGCCGGGCTTGATCGGCCTGCCCCGGCGCGACCCGATCCACCCCGCCGCCACGGCAGGACCCGCTTCCGGGGGCGGTCGCGGGGAGGAACGGACATGCCGCGCGTGCTCGTCGTCGACGACCGGCTCCTGATCCGGTCCGGGCTGGCCGCGCTGCTGAACGCCGCCCCGGGCATCGAACTCGTCGGCGCGGCCCAGGACGGCGAGGAGGCCGTTCGGGTCGTCGCCGCGACCCGGCTCGACGTCGTCCTGATGGACATCCGGATGCCCGGCGACACCGACGGCATCGCGGCCACCGCCCGGATCCTCGCCGAGGCGCCCCCGCCCGCCCCCAAGGGGCCGGTCCTGACCCCCTTCGACTCCGGCGAGTACGTCCTGCGGGCCCTGCGCGGGATCGTCGACGCGTACGCTGCCCGGGCCGCCCCGTACCCAGCCCGGACTCCCCGACCCCGCGCGAGCGCGAGGCGTTCGGCGCGGGCCTGTCCCGTCCCGGCATCGCCGCACGCCTCGTCCTCGGCGCCGCCACCGTCAAGACCCACGTCCACCCGCTGCCTGAGCGAGCCCGGACTCTCCGCCGGGTCCAGGCCGTGTACCGGCCCACGAGTCCGGCCTGGTCGCCCGGCTGACCTGACCCCGCCCCGCCCCGGCCGGCCATCCGGCCCGCCCCCCGATCCGCCACCCGACGGGCCGCGCTGCGGATGCGGGGCCGCGGGCCCGCCGCCACAGTGGGTGCCATGGGTATCGACGACTACACCGGCGGCCCCGGGGCCCAGCAGACCGGAGTCCTGGTCGTGACGACCAACGACGCCCCCGGATACCGGGTGGAGCAGGTGGTCGGGGAGGTCTTCGGCCTCACCGTCCGCTCCCGCCACCTGGGCAGCCAGATCGGCGCCGGCCTGAAGTCGATGATCGGCGGCGAGCTGAAGGGCCTGACCAAGACCCTGGTGGAGACCCGCAACCAGGCCATGGAACGGCTCATCGAGGCGGCCAAGGCCCGCGGCGCGAACGCCGTGCTCATGATGCGGTTCGACGTGACCGAGGCCGCCGACGTGGGCACCGAGGTGTGTGCCTACGGTACCGCCGTCGTCCTCGTCCCCGCCGGCTCCTGACCCCGGCCCCGCCGCCGCGGCCGGGTCCCGGCTGCGGGAGCCGTGCCCGGTGAACCCTATGCTCAGGGCATGTACCACCAGTTCGTGCCCGACGTTTCCGTGATCATCGCCGTCTACAACGCGATGCCCTACCTGACCGAATGCCTCGAATCGGTCATGGCGCAGGGTTTTGGGCCCGACCGCCTGGAGGTCATCGCGGTCGACGACGGATCGACGGACGGCAGCGGCGCCGAACTCGACCACTTCGCGGCACGCCACCCGCAGATCCGCGTGCTGCACCAGCCGAACTCCGGCGGCCCCGGCGCACCGCGCAACCGGGCCCTGGACCTGGCCCGCGGGCGGTACGTCTTCTTCGTCGACGCCGACGACATGCTGGGCCCCGAGGCCCTCCAGCGGCTGCTCGCCATGGCCGACGCCCAAGGCAGCGACGTCGTTCTCGCCAAGCAGGTCGGCCTCGGCCGGTCCGTCTCCGAGAAGGCCCACAAGCACGCCCCGGAGGCCGACCTCTACACCTCGGAGGTCTACCGCTCCTTGCACTCGGCCAAGCTGATGCGCCGTTCGACCATCGAGGACGCACGGCTGCGCTACCCGGAGGACCTCTGGTACGGCGAGGACCAGATCTTCGTCACCTCCGTCTTCCTGGCCGCCGGAAAGATATCCGTGGTCGGCGACTACGACTGCTACTACCTGCGCCGCCGCGACGACGGCGGCAACCTCACCTCGCGCCCCCGCACCGCGCACGACACCGTCGCCCACATCGAACGCGTCATGGCGCTGGTCGCCGACCGCGTCCGGGACCCGCTGGGGCGGCGCCGGATGCTCGGCCGCCATTTCCGCAGCCTGCTGCGCACGGCCCTGCGGCCGGCCGTCAACGCCCGCCACGGCGACCCCGCGTACACGGCCGAGGTCTACGGGCGGGCGCGGACGCTGGTCGAGACGTACTGGACCCCCGACATGGGCGGGGAGCTCGCCCGGATCGACTGGATCAGGCTGTACGCCTTCGCCTGCGGCCCCCTCCCCGCCTTCGAGCAGCTGATGGAGTACGACCCGGCGAAGGAGCCGGCGCCCCGGGAGGTCGTCGAGAACGGCCGCGTGTACCGCTGCTACCCCCTCTTCCGGGATCCGGTCGCGGGCCTGCCCGACGTGCTCTTCGACGTGACCGGGCAGCTCAAGACCCAGCACCAGCTGGCCTCGATGACCTGGCAGGGCCGCCGGGTCCGGCTGACCGGGCACGGCTGGATCCAGAGCCTCGGCACGGACCGCATGGACAGCGAACTCGTCCTGCGCGAGCGGGACACGGGACACGAGTACGCGGTGCCCGCCGCCCCGTGTCCGGCCCCCGAACTCGCCGAGCGCGAGCCGGGGCTGGACATGGCCGGGTTCCTGGCGGAGTTCGACCTGGCGACGGTGGCCGGGGGAGAGCCGCTGCCGCCGGGCCTGTGGGACTGCTTCCTGAAGGTGCGCGCGGACGGGGTGGCGCGCACGGTCCGGCTGGGCCGCCGGCACGCGCCGGACCTGGACCGGACGGCCCGCCGGGCCAAGGTCCTGGCCCGCGAGGCGGGCGGGGTCACCGAGCTCGCGGCCGCGCCCTTCTTCACCGCGTACGGAAACCTCAGCTTCGAGGTCGTCCGCCGGATCCCGCAGTCGGCGGGATGACGGCGGGCGCGGCCCTACCCCGCGCGGCCACCGGGTCCGACGCGGCCACTCGGTCCGACGCGGCCACTCGGTCCGACATCCGCAGAAACTTTTCTGCACACGGCGGCAACCTCCCCGGGGGTCGCGCGTCGTGCGGGGGTGAAGGGCGTCATCCCGCGTCCCCGACCCGACCGTGGAGAACCACCGTGACCAACCCCAAGCGCGTTTCCGTGCCCGCCCGCCCGTCGCTGCGCCGGGCGGCCGCCGCCGCCCTCGTGGCCGCCGGGGCCGCGGCCGCCCTCGCCGGGACGGCGTCCACCGTGCACGCGGCCTCGGCCACGCCGTCGCCCGCGCCCACCGCGACGCGGAGCGTGCCGCCGAGCGCCGTGCCCAGCGCGGCCCCGAGCGCCATGCCGAGCGCGCCGCCGACCACCGCCCCGGGCGGCCGGCCGACCCCGTCGGTCAGCGTCCCCCCGACGGCCGTGCCCAGTGCCGCCCCGAGCGCGGCGCCGAGCCAGCCGGGCCGGACACCGTCCGCGTCGCCCTCGCCCGCCGACGGCGAACTCGCGCAGACCGGATCCTCCTCGACCAACGTCGCCCTGGGAGCCGGGGCCGCGGTGCTCCTGGCCGCCGGTGGCGGGACCCTGTACGCCGTTCGGCGCCGCACCAACGGCTGAGGACCTCCGTGCTCCACCTCGCACCACCGGTACCCCTCGCACGGCCCCTCGCGCCCGGCTTCGGCCGGGCGTGGCGGGGCCTGCGGGCGTGGGCGCTGCGCCGCGAGCGGCCCGCCCCGGCCGCTCCGTTCCCGGCCGCTGTCCCGCCGCAGGCCGCCGCACCCCCGTACGGAGCCGGGCCCGGGCCCGCGTCCGGGCCCTCGTACGCGCACGGCGGCGGGTCCGCGTACGACGGCACCCGGAGCGGCGACGGCGATCCGCCGCGGCCGACGGTCTCCGAGCTGTACCACGCCCACCGGCTGCCGATGGTCCGCCTGGCCGTCCTGCTCGTCGACGACCTGGCCACCGCCGAGGACGTGGTGCAGGACGCCTTCACGGCCCTGTACCGCCGCCACGGAGAGCAGATCGCCGAGGTCGACAACGCCCTGGGCTACCTGCGCACGGCCGTGGTCAACACCGCCCGGTCCGTCCTGCGCCGCCGGCGCACGGCCCGCGCCTGGACCCCGCCCGCGGCGCAGGACCTGCCGTCCGCGGAGGAGCACGTGGTCCTCGACGAGGCCCACCGCGAGGTCCTCGCCGCGCTCGCCCGGCTGACCCCGCGCCGCCGGCAGGTGCTGGTGCTGCGCTACTGGGCCGAACTGAGCGAGGCGGAGATAGCCGCCACCCTCGGGATCAGCCGGGGTGCGGTGAAGTCGAACGCGAGCCGCGCCCTGGACGCGCTGGAACGGATTCTGGAGGGACGCATATGACGTACGGCGAGCGCCCCGGCGGGGGCGCGGGCAGACCCCCGGGCAGGCACTTCGGCGGGCCGCCCGTCGACCGCCCGGTCGAGCGCAGGCTGCGGGCCGCCCTCGACGCCCGCGCGGCCTCGGTCACCGTCCGCGAGCTGCGCCCCGCCGCCCCGCCGGGGCCGCACTCCCGCCGGCCGGTCGCCGTGGTGTGGCTGCGGTCGCGGCGCTGGGCGGTGCCGCTGGCAGGACTGGCCGCGGCGGCCGCGGCCGCGGTCGGGTACGCCGTCCTGGCCCCCGATGCGCCGCCCGCCCGCCCGCTGCCGCCGGCCTCACCACCCGACCCGGGTTCCCCCGCCCCGGGGCCGGGCCCGTCGTCCGGCAGCCCCGGACCCTCGGCGGTGCCGTCGTCCCCGCCCACGGGGTCGGGGCCCCATTCGACGCCGTCGCCCGGCATGTCGCCGGGCCCGACGGGGACGCGGTCGACGTCGCCGACCCCGAACCCGTCGCGGTCCACGGGCGCGCCGCCGCCCACGGGCACCCCGGTGCAGTCCTCGCCGCAGCGCAGCCCCACCCCGAGCGCGAGCAGACCGCTCTAGTCGGCGGTTCCGGCCGGGCCGGAGGCGGTGGCGCAGGCGAGGTGTCCCCAGCGGGCGCCGACCTTGGCGATGGTCTCGCCGGAGGCGTAGGGCTTACCGCAGGGGCAGCTGCCGGGGAACTTCGCCTTGACGGAGGCCCGGCCGCGGCCTGCGGCCGCCTTATTCGCCGGGCTGCCGGAGGGCCGTCGGGCGGGGGTGGCGCGGCCGGGGTGGGGCACGGGCAGGTCGGTGCTGCCGAGCGCGGTGCCGGCGGCCTCCTGGGAGACGGCGGCGTCGCTGGCGGCCTGGTCGGCGATGGCGTTCAGCCGGTCGCCGTCGGTGCGGTGCGCGGGGACGTAGCGGAACTCCACGTCCCGCTCCCCGAGGAGCTCGTCGATGCGTTCGACGAGCTCCCGGTTGGCCACCGGCTTGCCCGCCGCGGTCTTCCACCCGTTGCGCTTCCAGGCGGGGAGCCACTGGGTGACGGCCTTCATCGCGTACTGCGAGTCCATCCGTACCTCTACGGCGGTCCCCGGTTCGAGCGCCTCCAACAGCCGCTGCAGGGCGGTCAGCTCGCCCACGTTGTTGGTGGCCCGGCCCAGCGGGCCGGCCTCCCAGCGTTCCGGGTGGCCCTCGGCGTCGGCGATGACCCACGCCCATCCGGCCGGCCCGGGATTGCCCTTCGCCGCCCCGTCGCAGGCGGCAATGATCCGTTCAGACATCCTTCGATCATGCCCCAACCGCGGGGGTGCCCGTGCCGGGCCGGATGTTCTCCACGGCGTCGACCAGCGGGGCGAGCTCGGGCTTGAGCCTGGCCTCGGCCAGGGCCTCGCGCAGCGCGGTGTCGTTGGTCGGCCGGGCCGCGGCCAGCAGGGCCAGGCCGGCCCCGCTCACATCGGTGTAGATGCCGCGCCGGTCGGTGTCGCAGAGGTAGCGGTTCAGCAGCCCGCGGTCCTCCAGCCGGCTCACCAGCCGGGTGGTGGCGCTCTGGCTGAGGACCACCGCGTCGGCGACCTGGTTCATGCGCAGGTGGCCGCCCGGGCCGTTGTGCTGGCGGCTGAGGACGTCGAGCAGCGAGTACTCGCGGACGCTCAGCCCGTGCTGCGCCTGCAGGGCCCGCTCGATGTGCGCCTCGATCCGCCCGTGCAGCAGGGAGAGGGCGCACCAGCCCTGGGCGAGGGCGGTCAGCGCACTGTCCGTGGCCGTCATGGGCTCCTCCTTGCAGATCCCCGGGCCGGGCCGTTCCCCGTACCCGAGTGCCTCCAGGATAGGCGACGGGTGAAATAGCCCGCGTTTGCAAATATCCCGCGTCTGCAATTAATGTGGACGCAGGCAATCGGCGGTCGCATTGTTCCAGTGCTTCGGCTTCGGGCTTCGTCTTCGGGCTTTCCGTGATGCCACCGCGCCCGTACCACCCCCACCCCTGAAGGGCACCTCCCTCATGCCTCTCGCACTGCTCGCCCTGGCCATCGGGGCCTTCGGGATCGGCACCACCGAGTTCGTGATCATGGGCCTGCTCCCCGAGGTCGCCGCCGACTACGGCGTCTCCATCCCCACCGCGGGCTTCCTCGTCACCGGATACGCCCTCGGCGTCGTCCTCGGGGCCCCGCTGATGACCGTCCTGGGCACGCGGATCCCCCGCAAGCGCATGCTGATGCTGCTCATGGTCCTGTTCGTGGCCGGCAACGTGCTCTCCGCGCTCGCCCCGGTCTTCGGCGCCATGCTGGCCGGGCGCGTCGTCGCCTCCCTCGCCCACGGGGCCTTCTTCGGCATCGGCTCGGTCGTCGCCGCGGAGCTCGTCGCCCCCGAGAAGAAGGCCGGCGCCATCGCGATGATGTTCACCGGCCTGACCGTGGCCAACGTCGTCGGCGTCCCCCTCGGCACCCTCGTCGGCCAGACCCTCGGCTGGCGCACGACCTTCCTGATCGTCGCGGCGCTCGGCGTACTCGGCCTGCTCGGCATCGCCCGCCTGGTCCCGGACCTGCCCCGGCCCGAGGGCGTCCGGATCCGCCACGAGCTGGCCGCCTTCCGGAACGTCCAGGTGCTGCTCGCGATGGCCATGACCGTCCTCGGCTTCGGCGGGGTCTTCGCCGCCATCACCTACATCACGCCGATGATGACCGAGGTCGCCGGCTTCGCCGACACCTCCGTCACCTGGCTCCTCGTCCTCTTCGGCCTCGGCATGGTCGGCGGCAACCTCCTCGGCGGCCGGTTCGCCGACCGCGCCCTGATGCCGATGCTGTACGTCTCCCTGGGCGCCCTCGCCCTCGTCCTCGCCCTCTTCACGCTCACCGCCCACTCCAAGGCCGGCGCGGCCGTCACCGTCGTCCTCATCGGCGCCCTCGGCTTCGCCACCGTGCCGCCCCTGCAGAAGCGGGTCCTCGACCAGGCCGCCGGCGCGCCCACGCTGGCCTCCGCCGTCAACATCGGCGCCTTCAACCTCGGCAACGCGCTCGCCGCCTGGCTGGGCGGACTCGTCATCGCCGCCGGGTTCGGCTGGACCGCCCCGAACTGGATCGGCGCCGCGCTGGCCGGCTCCGCCCTGGTCCTCGCCCTCGTCTCCGGTGCGCTGGAGCGGCGTACGGCCTCCCGCCCGGGCCGCATCGCCGCGACCTCCTCGGCCGGGGCGGCCGTGGCGGCCGGGGAGCCGGCCGCGGCCGCCGCGCGCCGCTGATCCACGGGTCCACGGCGCCCCGGTCCAGCGCCCGGGTCCACGGCCCACCGATCCACCGGCCCGCCGGTCACCGCTTCACCGATCCGCGGCACGTCGTCGCACCCCCGCACCGTCACCCGACCACCGCACCACCCCCGGGAGAACCCGCCATGTCCACCACCACCCGCCCCCGCACCGCCGTCGTCCCGCTGACCAGCGACGACGCCGAACTCCTCGTCGCGGCCGCCCGGGCCGCCGCCGAGGCTGCGGGCGCCGCCGTCAGCGTCACCGTCCTCGACGCGGGCGGCCACCTGCTCGCCTTCCGCCGCGACGACCGCGCCGTGCTGATCTCCGGCGAGACCAGCACCCGCAAGGCCTACACCGCCCTGCAACTGGACGCCGCCACCGCCGACCTGGCCGACGCCGTCCGCCCCGACGGGCCGTTCCACACCCTGCCCACCGCCCTCGACCGGCCGCTGCTGTTCATCGCCGGCGGGCTGCCCGTCCACCGCGCGGGCCGGATCATCGGCGCCGTCGGCGTGGGTGGCGCGGCTCCCGCGCAGGACCACGGCTTCGCCGTCGCCGCCCTCGACGAGCTCGCCGCCCTCACCGAGATCGCCGCCCGCGACGGGGCCGGGGCACCGGCCGCCTGAGCCCGGTCCGACTCGCGCACCCGTGTCCCCCGTGCCACGTTGGTACGGGGGACACGGGTGCACCATGAGACGAGCCATGCGACACAGGACAGCCCACGCCCTCGCGACGGCCACCGCCGCCGCGCTGGTCGCCCTCGCCGTCCCCGCCTGCACCGCCGCCCCCCGCGACGGCCGCAGCGCGGGCGCCCCCACCGGCCCGACCGGACAGGCCCCCGGCACCGGCCCGGCGGCCGCCGTGACCGACCCCTCGCCGACGCCGTCCCACCCGCTGTCCTCCGCTCCCCGCACCGTCCCGGCCGTCCGCGAGCACACCCCCGCCCGCGGCCCCGGATGGAAGCCCGCCCCGGGCGCACGGGTCGTCGTACCCGCCGCGAACCGCGCGGCCCTCGCCGACGAGGGCAGGCTGCTCGCCGGGGAACTCCGGCTCGGCTTCACCGAGTCGGCCGCCGCCCGCCCGGGAGACGTCGAACTCGCCCTCGCCGCCCCGGGATCCGGGCCCCCCGAGTCGTACACCCTCACCGTGAAGGACGGCCGCGCCCGCATCACCGGCCCCGACCAGGCCGGCGTCTTCTACGGCACCCGGACCCTCAAACAGGCCGTCAGGGCGGCCGGTTCGGCCCCCGAGGGCACCGTGCGCGACGCCCCTGCCACACCACAGCGCGGCCTGAACCTCGACATCGCCCGCAAGAACTACACCGCGGAGTGGATCGAGGCCCGGCTGCGCGAGATGGCCGACTTCAAGCTCAACCAGCTCGGCCTGCACTTCTCCGACGACCAGGCGTTCCGGATCCAGTCCGACACCCACCCCGAGATCGTCTCCACCCCCCACCTGACCAAGGCCGAGGTGCGGAGGATCAACGAGCTCGCCGCCCGCCTGCACATCGCCGTCGTCCCCGAGATCGACTCCCCGGGCCACCTCGGCGCAGTGCTGCGCGCCCACCCCGACCTGCAACTGCGCGACGTGCAGGGCCGGGCCGTCAAGGGCGCCGTGGACATCTCCGATCCGGCCGCGGCCCGGCTCGTCGACGAACTGGTCCGCGAGTACCTCCCGCTGTTCCCGAGCGCCACCTGGCACCTGGGCGCGGACGAGTACCAGGCGCTGGTCTACCGCAACCCGGAGGCCTCCTTCCCGCAGCTCGCGCAGGCGGCACGACAGCGGTACGGGCCCTCGGCGAAGGTGCGCGACCTGGCCACCGGCTGGCTGAACGACCGGGCGGGCGTGGTGCGCCCTGCGGGCCGGGTCCCCAAGGCGTGGAACGACGGGATGTTCGCCGGCGGCGTGGTGCGGCCCGCGCAGGACATCCAGGTCGAGTACTGGACCGGCCGCGAGAACGGGGTACGGCCGCCGGTCTCGTACCTCGACGAGGGCCGCAGGCTCGTCAACCTCAACGACGAGTACCTCTACTACGTGCTGGGCCAGCCGAACCAGTTCACCTACCCCACCGGCCGGCGGATCTACGAGGAGTGGACCCCGCTGGTCCTGCGGGGGACCACCCCCGTGCCCGCCCGGTACGCACCGCAGGTCCTGGGCGGGCGGCTCGCCGTGTGGAGCGACCTCCCCGGGGCCCAGACCCAGGCACAGGTGGCGGAGGGGATCCGGCTGCCGCTGGCCGCGCTGTCCCAGAAGGTCTGGGACGCCCGGCCCCCGCAGCAACCGTGGACGGGGTTCAAGGCCCTCGTCGACCGGGTCCGACCCGCCGGTTCCTAGTCCCGCTCGGAGGCGGCCGGTCGGCGAGGGCCTTCCGGTCCGCACGGATCGCCATGACCGCCCGCCGGAGACCGGCCAGCCAGATGGCGGCGTCCACGGCGCAGTACAGCAGCGGATCAGGCGCACGGCCCCCGGAGGCGGCGCACACGTCGGCGATGACCACGTGGTCCGCGGGAGCGCCCTGCACGGGCAGCTCGGCGGGTGGGCCACGCCTCGTCCCGGAGCGCAGGTCCTCCACCACGGGCAGCGCGGTCAGCCGTAGACGGTGGGCCGCGTCGCGCAGGTGCCCCGCGCTGAGCGGCCAGGCGGCCAGCGCCCCCGGCGGGCCCGCCTTGACCAGCGTCTGCCCCGTGATGGTCACCCGGCTGCCCGCGATCGCGATCGCCTGCCAGTCGGTTTCCGAGGAACGTGCGGGGCCCGGGTCGGCGCCCTCGGCGGCTTACTGCGCGTAACAGGTCTCGGCGATCTGCTGAGCGAGACGGGTGCGGGGCAGGGCGTCGCAGGCCGTTCCGGCCCCGGTGATCGTGTCGGTGATCTCGGTGACGGCACGGGTCCCCTGGTCCAGCAGCTGCGAGCAGGCCCGCCGCAGTTCCCTGGTGCCACCGTAGGGCCAGGCCAGCAGCCCGATGAACGCGCCGGTGAGGAGGCCGGTGACGATGTCCTCGATCCGGACCGCCGCCAGCCCTGGGCCGGTGGGTTGGAGCTGGGCGAAGACGGCGGACGCCTGGAGGTCGAGAACGCCTGACCCCAGCTGGCGCCGAGCAGGGGCCCCGCCGTGAAGGACAGGAACAGCAGGGGCGGCGTCACGACCGCGTACACAGCCACACGGCCGCCCACGAAGTACAGCACGAGGGCCGCGACAGCCCCTCCCGCGAGGACGCCCAGCAATGCCGGTCGCAGCGCCGTCCGGGTGTCCGCGGCAGTGGTGCGCATGACGGCCAGCGTGGCCAGCAACGCCCACGAGCCGTGGGACAGGTCGAGTGCGCCCACGAGCAGCCGGGCGGCTGCGAGAGCGAGTGCGATGCGGACCGCGTTCTGCAAGTACACCGACCGCGGCGTGCTTCGAAGTCCGCTGCCGCGGCAGCACATGGAGCGATGGTGGGTGCGGGGCCCTGGCCGGACAGCCCCCGGGCAACGCCGTGACAGACGGTGGCCGACGCACGCAGCAGGCGGGACGACGCAGCGTCACCGGGGACGGGCCCGTCGCGCGCATCCTGAGCCAATTGCCAGGTCTGGGCGAGCAGGTGACGCATGAAGTCGGCTCCCTGGCACAGCGCGCGGTCCCGCACCGACAGAGGTGGGTCGCTCCTCGTTCGGCACCCGGTCCAGCCGCAGTTCCTGCGACGCCTCCAGCAGTCGCTCCGGCCTTTCGTGCGCGTGGGGCGGGCGCTGCTGCGTCGCGAGCGTCCGCAACGTCCCGGCCGCCAGCGAAGCCGCTGTCACCAGCCGGTCCGCGTACCGCCCCGGCGCGGGGTCCGGCAGCAGCCACATCTCCGCCGCCGTCAGAACCACCCCGATCACCAGCCCGCTCACGCGCGCTCCCAGCGCCGAGGGGTAGTACGGCGGGAAACACGGGAGGATTTAGAAGAGCTGGAGGCCGTTGGCGAGTCCCCTCGCCCGGGGCCCGCCCACCCCCGCGTACGTCACCAAATGCTCGCCTCGGGCAGTCGCGACCCGAACCGCTTCCCCGACCCCGACCGGCCCGACAACCAGCACCTCGGATTCGGCAGCGGCATCCACCTGTGCTTCGGCGGTCCGCTGGCCCGGCTGGGTACCCGGATCTCCCTGACCGAACTGGTACGCCGCCTCGACCGGCCCGGGCTGGTCGAGGATCCGCCGCCGTACCGGCGCAGCCCTGTTCTCCTTCTCCGCGGTCCGATCCATCCGAACGTCGAACAGGGCAGCGGCTGACACGACAGCGGAGGCGACAGCAGGAGAAGCCCTTGCAGGCCCCGCCCGTCTACCGGGCGGGGCCTGCACTCGGGCGGGCGAGCCTCATCCCGACCGGCGTCAGCCCGCCCGGCTCGTATGGTCGCGGACCTGCCAGCGGTGGCGCAGCCACTGCGCCAGCAGCGGCAGCGCCATCGCCACCGTCAGGGTCCAGGCGGCCGCGAAGCCCCAGATCAGCGGCAGGGACACGGTGACCGAGGCCGCGATCAGCAGGCCCACCGCCACCAGGCCGAGCGCACCCGCCGCCATGGCGCGGTGGCGCAGCCGGCCGAAGCGCAGGATCCGGTCGAGCGAGCGGTCATGCCGCAGCTCCGCCTCGAACGCGGAGAGGGCGCGCCGCTCGCGGTCGGAGAGTCCGGCATCGTCCATGACGACCTCCGTCGGCTGCCGCCGCAGGGTGCGTAATGCAGCCGCTGACCTGCGGATACCCGGTCCGCGAGGGGGGCAATCCTGGGTCACCAGATGGAGTCGACCCACTCCGGGTGGTCGATGAACGGGTTCCGGTTGTGCTGGTAGGAGTCGTAGATGACCTGGTTGCGGCGCTGCTCGAAGGCGTCCGGCGGGTCGATCCTGTTCCATTCCTTGAGCACGCTGATCCGGCCGATCGCCGGGGCGCTCCCGTTGCCCACGCGGTCGTTCACCTCCAGGTTCGGGAAGCCGTCGCCGCCGTCGTAGCGGACCGCCATGTACAGCAGCATCCGCGCGACGTCGCCCTTGACCGCGTTGCGCGGTTCGAAGGAGTCGGCGTCGGTGTAGCTGCCCGGGGCCTCGGCGACCGGGCTGCCGCCGCGGTCGAAGTCCTTGTTGCCACGGGTGCTGTTGACCGTGACGTCCTCGGGGCGCAGATGGTGCAGGTCCGTGCCGGGGCCGGTGGCGGTGCCGAAGTCGCCGTGGCTCTTGGCCCAGACGTGCTCGCGGTTCCAGTCGTTGGCGCCGCCGCCGTTGGTCGACTTGGACTGGGAGCGGCCCGAGTAGACGAGGATGACGTTGTTCGGGTTCGCCGGGTCCTGGTCGGTGACCTTCAGGGCGTTCCACACGGCGTCGTAGCTGATCTTGGACTGGTTCTTGATGATGTCGTGGAGCGCGGTCTTCAGCGCCGCCCCGGTCTGGCCCTCGGCGGGGGCGTAGTACGCGTCCACGGCGGCGGCCGCCGCGGTCGCGGGCTGCGCGGTCGCGGGCTGTACGGGGGCAGCGGCCTGGGGAGCCGTACCCGCCGTGGCGGCGGCCGGTACGGCGACCAGGGTCGCGACGGCGAGGCCGACGGCCCAGCCGGTTCTCCGGGAGATGGTCATGACGTGGGGGTTCCTCTCCGATGCACCGTCCCCGCCGGTGCAGTCGGCGGGGTGTCGGGTGGCGGAGCGAGGGTCACATTGTCATGTGCCGTACAGGTGAAGCGCACGTGTCGGGAACCCGGCCATTCCTTGCGGACCGGGTTCCCCCGATCGGGTGAGGGCCCCTTGGCAGGAGGTCCCGGCGCGGGCAGGGTGGCCGGGGCCCGGCGGCGACCGGGCGCAAGCGAGACCACGACGGCGTGAACACCCTTACCGGGAGCAGCCCATGACAGTGAAGATCCTCATCGTGACCGGCGACGCGGCGGAGTCGCTGGAGGTCCTCTACCCGTACCAGCGGCTGCGCGAGGAGGGGTACGAGGTCCACATCGCGGCCCCCGCCGTCAAGCAACTGCGGTTCGTGGTGCACGACTTCGAGGACGGCTTCGACACCTACACCGAGAAGCCCGGCTACACCTGGCCCGCTGACGTGGCCTTCGCCGACGTGGACCCCGGGCAGTACGCGGCCGTCGTCGTCCCGGGCGGCCGGGCGCCGGAGTACCTGCGCAACAACGAGGACGTGCAGCGGATCCTGGGCGCCTTCGCCGCCTCCGGCAAGCCGATCGCACAGATCTGCCACGGCCCGCTGATCACGGCGGCGACCGGCTCGCTGGCCGGCCGCCGGGTGACCGCGTACCCGGCGCTCCAGCTGGACATGAAGGCCGCCGGCGCCGACTTCGAGGACGCCGAGGCCGTCGTCGACGACAAGCTGGTCTCGGCCCGCGCCTGGCCCGACCACCCGGCGTGGATGCGCGAGTTCCTCAAGGTCCTCGCCGTCGAGGCCCCGGTGGCCTGATTCCTCCGGTGGCGAAGGGGACGTTCCTCATTCCCTTGTGAAGGTCCCGGCCGGGGACTGACGCGGCGGCGGTGGTGTGCTGAGGTGGGAGGGCCCGACCGAAGCCGTCTCCACCACCGCTGTCCGCGCGGCGGTCGAAAGGACCCACCGTGACTGGACCCCTGGCCCGGCGCAGGTTCATCGGCGCGGCCGCAGCACTGGCGGGCGCGGCCGTCGCGGGGCCGCTCGCCCCGTCGGCCGAGGCCCGCGGGACCGGACGGCCCCCGGTCTCGCGCCCCGACGCCCTCGCCACCCCGGCGGGCTTCCAGCCGGAGGGCATCGCGGTCTCGTCCGGCGGACTCCTCTACACCGGCTCCCTGATCGACGGCTCGATCTACCGGGCCGACCTCGCCACCGGGGCCGGCCGGATCATCACCCGGGGGCAGGGCCCCATGTCGGTCGGGATGAAGCTCGACGGGCGGGGCCGGCTGCTCGTGGCGGGCGGCTCCAGCGGGCAGATACGCGTGGTCCACGCCGGGGACGGCCGGGTCCTCGCCACCCACCAGGCGGCCGGCGGCACCACCTTCGTCAACGACGTCGTGGTCGGCTGCGGCGGAGCCTGGTTCACCGACTCCTTCAACGACGTCCTGTACTTGCTGCCCGACGGCCGCGACCCGGCCGCCGCCCCGCGCGCCGTGGCGCTCGGCGGCGCATGGGTGCCCACCCCGCCCGACGGCGCCCACTGGGGCGCCAACGGGATCGAGCGGACCCCGGACGGCCGGGCCCTGCTCGTCGTCAACGACACCGCGCAGGCGTTGTTCCGCGTCGATTCGCGGACCGGCGCCGCGGCCCGGGTCCCGCTCGACGGCGGGTCCGTGGGCAACGGTGACGGCCTCGCGGTCCACGGGCGCACCCTGTACGTGGTCCGCAACTGGGACTACGCGGTCGACGTCTTCGCAGTCGGCGCGGACGGCCGGCGGGCCCGCTTCGTGAAGCGGATCACCGACCCGCGTTTCGACGAGCCGACGACGGCGGCGGTGCACGGCGGGCGCCTGTGGGTGGTCAATGCCGCCTTCGACTCCGACTGGTCGGACCCCGCCACCGCGTCGAGCGTCGTCAGCTGCCCGTTGTGATCTGCGGAGCGGGCTCGTTGCGGTAGTTGGCCGAACCGAAGTTCTTCTTCACGGCCGCGTCCCAGGCGCCGTCCGCGACCATCTTCTTCAGGGCGGCGTTGATCTTGTCGACGAGCTCCTTGTTGCCCTTCTTCACGCCGATGCCGTAGCTCTCGTTGCTCAGGCTCAGGCCGACGAGCTTGAACTTGCCCGTGTTGGCCTTCTGGGCGGCGTAACCGGCGAGGATGGAGTTGTCGGTGGTCATGGCGTCGGCCGAGCCGTCCTGGAGGGCGACGACGCACTCCGAGTAGCCGCCGAGCTCCAGCAGGCTCGCCTTGGGCGCCAGCTTCTCCTTGATGTTCGACGCCGAGGTGGAGCCGGACACGGAGCAGAGCCTCTTGTTGTTGAGGTCCTCGGCCTTGGTGATGGAGTTGTCGTCGGCGCGGACGAGGAGGTCCTGGTGGGCCGTGAAGTACGGGCCGGCGAAGTCGACCTTCTCCTTGCGCTTGTCGCTGATCGAATAGCTCGCGGCGACGAACTTGACCTCGTTGTACTGCAGCAGCAGCTCGCGGTCGGAGCTGTCGACCTTCTTGAACTCGATCTGCTCGGGCTTGTAGCCGAGCTCCTTGGCGATGTAGGTGGCGACGTCCACGTCGAAGCCGGAGAAGGTACCGCCGGGCTCGCGCAGGCCCACACCGGGCTGGTCGAACTTGATGCCGACCGACAGGGTCCCCTTGGGGCCTTCGTCGCCGCCGCATCCGGTGGCGGTCAGGGCGAGGCCGACCACCACGGCCATCGCACCAGCCTTGGGAACCCTCATGTTGTGCACTCTTTCCTAGGGCGCGGACGCGGAGCGGGATCGCCGGAACGCGTGGAACCGCGGGAACTGAAAAGCGTCAAGACGCGTGTACGAGGAAGCTAGGAATCCCGCCGCCGTGGTGTCACTGCAATTGAGGGAAACTTGAGGTAACGATCCGGCTCGACCGGCGTTTTCTGCGGCGATTTCGGTTTCGAACGGGATGAAGAGGGAATAGCGGGCGCCACGAGCGGGGCAATTCAGGGAAATTCCCCTCTTGATGGCGAAAGTGCGCATATCCGACCTATCCGGACATGGCGTCTTCCGGGGCGAGGTACGCGCCCCGGCCCCCGGGGACACCCTCACCCGCATCGGGCCGGATCAAACCCGCCGGAAATGTGACGAGGGCACGGATTCAAACTGGTGATCGACTTTGGCTGAAAAGCCGCTATGATCTCCGCAGCAAGGCCGTAGCGCAGAGGTCGTCGCGCCCAAGCATCGAGCTGGAGGACGTCGGTTCGAATCCGACCGGTCTTGCGTCTTCTTTCATGCCGCAGTGGACGCCGGACACCGGCGAAGGAACCGGTGGAGTGGTGATGACACGGTCGATACCCGTACGGTGCCCCGCGATCGAGCACCCCGACCTGCCGCTCGCCGACCCGGCCGGTCTCGACCCGCTGCTCGCACGGCTCGCCGCGGCCGAGGAGGTCGCGGCCGACGAGACCTTCACCCTCGGCACCCTGCGCGCCGACGGTCGCGTCGACCTGTGCAAGCAGGGCCTCGGCCCGGCCGGAGCGGCCCGCGTCGCAGCCGTCGCCGCCCGCTCCCCGCACGCCCGGCACCTCCTGCTCGGCACCAACTCCATCGGCGACGAGGGCGCCCGTACCCTCGCCGGCGCCCTCGGGGACGGCCACGGCCTGCACACCCTCTACCTCGGCTGCAACCGGATCGGCCCGGACGGCGTCGCCGCGCTCGCGGACGCCCTCGCCGACGACACCTCCGTCAGGGCCCTCTGGCTCAAGCGCAACCCGGTCCTGGCCGACGGAGCCGCCACCCTCGCCGCCCTGCTCCGCCGCAACCGCACCCTGCGCACCCTCGACCTGGTCAACACCGGCATCGGCAGCGACGGCGTACGCCTCCTCCTCGACGCCCTGCGCACCCGCGAGACCCCGCTCGAACGCCTCTTCCTCGGCGGCAACGGCCTCACCGCCGACGACGCCCCGCTCCTCGCCGCCCTCATCCGCGACGCCGGCGTCCGCGAGCTGTACCTCCCCGCCAACCACCTCGGTGACGAGGGCACCGCGGTCCTGGCCGCCGCCGCGGCCGCCGAGCCCGCCCGCCCGGTCCGCCTCGGCCTCGGCGGCAACGGCATCGGCCCCGCCGGCGCCCGGGCCCTCGCCGACGCCCTCGGCGGCATCGAAGCCCTCGACCTCGGCCGGGCCCTGTCCGAGCGCAGCCTCGGCTCCACCGGCAACACCACCGGCGACGAGGGGGCGTACGCGCTCGCCGCAGCCCTGCCCGGCAGCCCGCTGCGCCGCCTGGAGCTGCGCCACACCGGACTCACCGGACGCGGCGCCAAGAGCCTGCTGGCCGCCGTCCCCGACGGCTCGCCCCTGGAGTACGTGGGCCTCGGCCCCGGCCTGCCCCGCAAGGTCAAGCGCTCCTTCGCCGGCAGGCTGCGCCCCGCCCGGTGCGCCCACCCCGACCTCGGAGCCATCACGAGCGTGTACCGATGAACGCGCGCACCGACCACCCCGGCACCGACCGGCTGCCCGGCGGCTTCCTCCCGGAGGACGGCCCGGCCTGGCGGCGGATCCGCCACTACGCCGTGCCCGGCCGGATGATCGAGCGCGCGACCGGGCACCGGCTCGCAGGCGACTGGCGCGCCGCCTGCGCGGCCGCCGCCGTCGACGTCACCTTCGACCTGGCCGGTCTCGCCGCCGCCTACGGCCCGTCGGTCGCCGAGGCCGTCGAGGACGACCTGCGCAACCTCGCCCCGGACCTGGTGCGCTGGCACCTGCCGCGGGTCCTGGGCGGACGCACCACGCTCCTGCCCGAGGTCCGCGTGCTGCTCGCCCGCTACGGGTCCGGCGCCGGAGCCCCGGTGCTGTCCGCCACCACCGGCCCGATGATCGACGGCCCGCAGCGGCTGCGGCTGCACTGCGCCCCCGTCGAACCGGTGGAGGAGAACCACGTCCCGTACTCCGTCACGAGCTTCACGCCCGAGAACTGGATCGCGGCCCGGCCGCTCTGGGACGCCCGGCACACCGCCGAACTGCGCGAGCGCCACACCGCGGGCGCGGACCGGCTGCCGTTCTTCCGCGCCGACGGCACGCCGCTGGGCCCGGACGAGCTGCCGGCCGCCGACCCGGGCCACGCCGACCCGGCCGCCCGCGCCGAGTGGATCGCCCTGCTCCAGACCCGCGGCGACTTCGAGGGGGCCTACGCGGCCGCGGGCCTCGAACGGGACCTCACCGTGCCCGAGGACTCCGGGTCGTACGGTCGCCCGCTGAACCCGCAGGCCCTGATGGACACCGACGGCGTCGACCTCACCCGCCTGGAGGCGGAGGTGCGCCGCCTGGCGGCCGCCGGCGAGGGCGGGCGGTTCCGGGTCCACGCGGACTGGCGCGGCACCCTGGTGCTGGAGCCGTCCGGGACCGCCGGCCTGCGCGTGTCGGCCGCCCGCGGCAACCGCTCGGACACCCCCACGCAGACCGTCCGGCTGCCCCGCCAGGCCTGGCAGCGGCTGCCCGACCTCGAACTCGTCCGCACCGGCCGGATCACCCCCCGGGAACTCCACCCGCTGGTGAGCGCCGCCCTCTTCCCGGGGGCGGGCCCCGCCGACGGCCCGCCCGCCCCGGGCGCCCCCGGCACCGTACGCGTGCGCTGCCGCGGCGTCTGGCACGAGGTGCGCTCCCAGGGCGGTGCGCTGGACCTGCTGGCGCACACCGCCGAGGAGCAGCAGCGCGAGCGCGCCATGCGGGCGTTCGGCGGCGCCGTCGCCGGCTGCTTCGCCGTGCAGCACGACTGGACGACCGGCGAGGGACGGCTGCCGCGTGCCCTGCGGGACGAGCGGCGCGACCTGTTCCTGCGCGCCCAGCACGGCGACACCGCGGGTGTCCTCGCGCTGTTGGACGCCGGTACGGACCCCCGGGTCCGCGACCGCCGCGGGTACACGCTGCTGCACGTGCTCCACCTGCTGGACCACACGGAGCTGCTGCCGCGGCTGCGGGCGGCGGGCCTGGACCTGGAGGCCCAGTCCCGCCAGGGCCTCACCCCGCTCCAGGTGGCCGTCCAGTTCGGCGGCTCGGCCGCGCTGGTGCGGGCACTGCTCGAAGCCGGCGCCCGGATCGACGTCGTCGACGACATGGACCTGTCGCTGGCCCAGGTGGTCCGCCGCTACAAGCGCACCGACCTCGCCTTCCTGCGCAGTCGCGTGGAGGAGGAGTTCCCCGGCATCGGCTCCGAGTGGTTCGACGAGTACATGGACGAGCGCGAGGCCGACGAGGACGAGGAAGAGGAAGACGAGGTCGACGAGGCCGACGACCACGAGGACGAGGACGCATGAGCACCCCGCCGCCCGGCCCCCTCGCGGCCGCCGACGCCCTCGGCGCCCGGCTGCGCACCACCCGCACCGAGCCCGCCACCAACCCCCAACTGGAGGCGCTCGCCCTGGCCGTGACGGCCAACCAGCCGGTCCTGCTGTGGGGTGAGCCGGGCATCGGCAAGTCCGCCGGCATGCAGCAGCTCGCCGACGCCCTCGGCATCGGGCTGGAGACGGTCATCGCCAGCGTCCACGAACCCTCCGACTTCGCCGGCCTGCCCATCGTCGGGGACGACCCCGCCACCACCGGTGTGCCGATGGCCCCGCCGGACTGGGCGGTACGCCTCGCCCGCACCGGGCACGGCCTGCTCTTCTTCGACGAGCTGTCCTCCGCCCCGCCCGCCGTGCAGGCGGCCCTGCTGCGCGTGGTCCTCGAACGCCGGGTCGGCAGCCTCGTCCTGCCCGAGTCGGTGCGGATCGTGGCCGCGGCCAACCCGCCTTCCAGCGCCGCCGACGGCTGGCACCTCAGCCCGCCGCTGGCCAACCGGTTCGTCCACCTCGACTGGACCCACAGCCCGCGCACCGTGGCCCGCGGCATGGCCGGCACCTGGCCCGAGGTCGCCCTCCCGGCCGTGGACCCGGCGCGGGTCTCCGGCGCCGTCGCCCGGGCCCGCGGCGTGGTCTCCGGCTTCCTGACCGCCCGGCCGGGCCTCGTCCACCACATGCCGAACGAGGCCGAGGGCCGCGGCCGCGCCTGGCCCTCCCCCCGCACCTGGGAGATGGCGCTGCGGCTGCTGGCCACCGGGTATGCGGCCGGCGCCGGCCGGGAGGCCCTGGCCACCGCGCTCACCGGTGCCGTCGGTGAGGCCGCCGGCATCGAGCTGCTGTCGTACCTGGAGAACCTGGACCTGCCCGACCCGGACCGGGTGCTGGCCGATCCGGACGCCTTCGCCCTGCCCGAACGCGGCGACCGGCAGCTGGCCTTCCTGATCGCCGTGGTCGCGGCCGTCCAGGGCGAGCTCACCCGCCCGCGCTGGGAGGCCGGTTGGACGGTGCTGGCCAAGGCGGTGGACGCGGGCGTGCCGGACGTGGCCGCGCGGGCCGCCGCCGACCTCGCCGCGATGCGCGACCTGGACTGGCCGGTGCCCTCCGGCATCGACGCGTTCGTCGAACTGCTCCAGCTCTCCGGCGCGCTGCCCGGCGGCGGCTGACGGCCGTGGATCCGGCGCACCCCCGCCTGGACCAGGCCAAGCTGCTCGCCGCCCGCTACCGGGCGGCGGAGCACCGGCCCTACCTGGCCTCGGCCCTGTACGCGCTGACGGTGGTGCCCTCGGCGGCCGTCCCGACCATGGGCGTGGACCGGCACTGGCGCTGCTACGTCTCGCCGGCCTTCGTGGACGCGACCCCCGTGGCGGAACTGGCCGGCGTGTGGATCCACGAGGTCGCCCACCTGCTGCGCGACCACCACGGCCGGGCCGAGCGGCTCCCGGCCGCCGACCAGGGCGACCAGGTGCGGATCAACATCGCCGAGGACTGCGAGATCAACGACGACCTCCTCGCCGACGGGCTGGCGCTGCCCGAAGGGCGGATGGAGCCCCGGCTGTTCGGCCTGCCGACCGGCGGCATGTTCGAGGCCTACCTGCCGTCGATCCCCCACACCCCGCGGCACCGCGTCGACTGCGGCTCGGGAGCCCACGGCGTGCCGGGCCCCTGGGAGCTCGGCGAGGCCGCCGGCGCCGCCCGGATCAGCCCGGTCGAGGCGGAGGCGCTGCGCCGTCAGACCGCCCAGGCCATGCGCGCCCACCAGCGCAGCCGGGGCACGCTCCCGGCCGGCTGGGAGCGCTGGGCGACACAGGTGTTGGAGCCCACCGTCGACTGGCGGCGCGCGCTGACCGGGGCGGTACGGGAGGCCGCCGCATGGGCGGCCGGGGCCGTCGACTACACCTACCGGCGGCCCTCGCGCCGCACGCCCGCCCTCGGCGGCCGGGTGGTGCTGCCGAGCCTGCGCCGGCCGTTGCCGCGGGTCGCGATCGTCATCGACACCTCGGGGTCGATGGGGGAGGACGACCTGGCCGCCGCGCTCGCCGAGGTGACGGGCGTGCTGCGGGAGGTGGGGGTGCACGGCAACCGGGTCGCGGTGCTGTCCTGCGACGCGGACGTGCAGGCCGTCGCCCGGGTCACCAGTGTCGACCAGGTGGCGCTGGCCGGCGGCGGCGGCACCGACATGCGGGTCGGGATCGGAGCCGCGCTGGCGGTGCCGGACCGGCCGAACATCGTCGTCGTGCTGACCGACGGTTTCACGCCATGGCCCGACGAGCCCTCGGCCTGCCGGCTGATCGCCGCTCTGATCGGGGAAGGGGCCCCGCAGCCCCCGGACTGGGTGGAGACCGTACGGGTCGTCCCCGGGACGTAGGGGAGGGCCACCGGTTCGGGGCCGCGCACCCCGGAGCCCGCCTGGCCGGGAACGTGCGGTCGCCCGCGCCGGAGCCGCCCCCGCATGACAGCATGACCGGGCAACGCCCGAGAAGCGGAGGGGGAGTTCGGTGAGCGGTCCCGTGAGCGGAGCACGCAAGAGCCTGGCGAAGGTCGAGGTCGCGCTGCGGTGGGACCCGAGCCCCTCGGGCACGCCCCCGCACGACCTGGACATCGTGGCGGCGGTCTACGGCGCCGCCGACCCGTACGGGCAGCCCGTCCAGGTCGTGCACTTCGGCAGCCGTTCGCCGGACGGCACGATCAGCCTCAACCGCGACAGCCGCACCGGCCAGGGCTTCGGCTACGACGAGGTGATGGTGCTCGAACTGGACCGGATGCGGCCGGAGTCGGTGCGGGTCGTGGTGGGCGTGCTGATCCAGGACGCCGGGCCGCGCGGCGGCCACCGCAAGACGTTCGCCGCCATAGGGGGGACGGGCGTCCGGATCCGGGAGGGCCACACCGACCTCGCGGTGACCGACTTCGGCTCCGTCCCGCACGCCACCGCGGCCACGGTCGCGCGGTTCACCCGCGACGGCGCGAGCGGCTGGCTGCTGGACACCGCCGTGCACGGCTTCGACGCCGATGCGGAGGAGTTCGTCCGGGCCATGGGCGCCGAACGGCCCTGATCGGGCAGCGGCGACAGCGCAGCGGCCCATGACCGGGCAGGGGTGAAGGGTGCCGGCCGTGCGGACCGGGCGGCCGCCACCCCTCGCGCGGGTGGCCGCCGCCCGGTCCGGCCGGCGCGCTGCCGCCGTCCCCACGAGGCAGCGCGGGGCGGGCCCTCCGTCAGGTCATCGGTGACGGGGGCCCACCGGTTCAGGGGGCCGCAGCCGGGCCCGGTACGGGCGCCTGCCGCGGGCCGGCGGCGCCGGGCGGCGCGTCGGCGGTCAGGCCGAGGGCGGGCAGCAGGGCCGCGTCGACGAACCGCACCAGGTAGTCGGCGTCCGCGTACCGCCCCTCCAGCACCGGCCGGATCCGCAGCACGCCCATGAGCTGTGCCGGCAGGAACTCCACGGCCGGATGGTCCGGGACGATCTCCCCGCGCTCCACGGCCCGCGCCACCATCGCCGCGAACGCGACCAGCTCCGGCTCGACCAGCGCCTCGCGCAGGGCCGTCTGCAGCTTCTCGTCGCTGAGCACCGCGTGCCCGAGGGCCTGGGTGAGCCGGGTGTCGCGCCCCGACGTGCCGGCGGCGATCCGGGCCGCCTCGCGCAGGTCGCCGGCGAGCGAGCCGGTGTCGACCTCGGCCACCGTGCCCTGCCGGTGCGCGCGCAGGGCCGCCGCGACCAGTTGGGGCTTGGTCTTCCACTGCCGGTAGAGCGTCGACTTGCCGCAGCAGGCCCGGGCGGCGACGCCTTCCATGGTCAGGGCCTCGTAGCCGTGCTCGCGCAGCTCGTCCAGGACGGCGTCGTAGAACTCCTGCACCCGCTCGGGGGTGATCTTGGAGCGGCGCCCGGTGGGCTGCTGCGTCGACGTCATGGGGTGCGGCTCTCCTCGGGGGCTCCGCGGCGGATGGTGTCCCTCCCCGAAGTGTAGAGGAACGCTCGCGTATCGGTACACCACCGTATCGATACGCGAATGTATCGATACACTGGCGTCTCGACATCGAAGGCCGGTCCCGACCAGCCGGCCTCCGGTGGCGGACCCAGCCGCGCTCGGGCGGCACCCGAGGACAGGAAGCGAGACCGGGGGATGACCTCCCACACCACACCCGCGGAGCCGGTGGGCGCCGGCCCGGGAACCGCCGGCCGCCGCCTCCTGCGCGAGCTCCTGCTCGTCGCCGGCCTCTTCGCCGTCTACAAGGCGGGCCGCCTGCTCGCGACCGACCGCGCGGGCGAGGCCCTCCGCAACGCCGCCCGGGTCTGGGACGCGGAGCGGGCCTTGCACCTCCCGGGTGAAGGAACGATTCAGCGGCTGCTCCTCCACGGCACCGGGAGCCCCGGCGCCGGCACCGGGGAGGCCCTGGTCCACGCCGCGAACACCTACTACGCGGCCGTCCACTTCCCGGCCACGGTGCTCTTCCTCGGCTGGCTGTACCTGCGCAGACCCGGCCACTACCGCTGGGCCCGGCGCGTCCTCACCGTGCTGACCGGCGCCGCCCTCGCCCTGCACCTGGCCTTCCCGCTGGCCCCGCCGCGGATGCTCGCCGCCGCCCACCTCGTGGACACCGCGCAGGCGTACGGGCCCTCCGTCTACCGGGCCTCGCCCGCCGCCGACACCCTCGCCAACCAGTTCGCCGCCATGCCCTCGCTGCACTTCGGGTGGGCGCTGATGCTGGCCCTCGGCATGATCACCGCCGGCCGGACACGCTCGCCGTGGCGCCTGCTGTGGCTGCTGCACCCACTGCTGACCCTGCTCGTCATCGTCGGCACGGCCAACCACTACTGGCTCGACGCGATCGTCGCGGGCGTGCTGCTCGGCGCCGCGCTGCTGGTCGTACCGCGCCCGCAGCACCCCTCGCCCCCGTCCCGGGAGGCACCGGCCCACCCGCACACCGCCGTACCGCACCTGCCGCGGGCCCGGCGCGCCGCAGGCGCCGCAGAGCCCGCCGGAGCCGGCCGATGAACGCCACCGCCCTCGCCGTCGCCCTCTGCCTCGCCTCCGCCGCGGCCTACGCGGCCGCCGCCGTCGCACAGGAGCGGCTGGCCCGCGCCGCCGTCGCCCGCAGCGCCCGCGCCCTGCTCGGCAACGGCGCCTGGTGGTGGTCGGCCGGCCTGAACACCGCCGCCGCACTGCTGCACGCCGCCGCCCTGCGCTACGGGCCGCTCACCCTCGTCCAGCCGCTCGGGGCGCTCACCCTCGTGGCCGCCGTCCCCATGGGCGCCCGCGGAGCCGGCCGCCGGGTTGCCGCCACCGAGTGGCGCGGCACCGTGGCCACCGTCCTCGGGCTCGGCCTGCTGCTGCTCCCGGCCTCCGGGCCGGCCCCGGACGACACCCTCACGCTGGCCGAGGCGCTCGCCGTGTCGGGTGCCACCGTCGCCGCCATCGGCCTGCTGACCGTACGCCGGGACGTGCGCTCGGGGCTGCGGCACGCGACCGCCTCCGGGCTCGCCTCCGCCGTCGCCTCCGCGCTGACGCAGACGGTGGCCGTGGCCGGCGGCCGCGGCGGCTCCCTCCTCAGCGGGCGCGTCCTCGCCGTGGCGGGACTCGTCGCCGTCTTCGCGGTCGGCGGGATGCTCCTGTCCCAGCGGGCCTACCGGGGCGGCCTCGGCGCGCCCCTCGCCGTGGTCAACCTGGCCAATCCGCTCGCCGCGGCCGCCATCGGCATGATCCTGCTCGGCGAACGCCTCCAGGGCGGCCCCGTCGGCCTGCTGCTCGCGGTCGCGGGCGCGCTGGCGGCGGCCCGCGGGGTGCTGCTGCTGACCCGAACGGCCCCCGGCGGCGGGCCTGCGGAGCCCGCCGGGAGCCCACGGGCGGCCGGCCGTGTGGCAGCATGACCGCATGACGCACAGGACGGGCACGGGCACGGGTGCGGGTGCGGGCGCGGCTGCTGACGGATCGTTCCTCTCCCTCTGGTCCAAGGACTCGGTGTTGTCGATCGGTTCGGTGGGCTCGGTGCTCTCCGTCGGCTCCGTCGGCAGCGTCCTGTCGGTCGGCTCGATCGGCTCCGCGCTGTCCGTCGGCTCCACGGGCTCCTGGCTGAGCTCCGGCTCCCTGTTCAGCGCCCTGTCCCACCGGTCGGTGCTGTCCTACGACGCGAACCGGTCGCTGCTCGCCGCCGGCTCGCACGGCACGGCCGTGCGCTGCCGCCGCACCGCCGGGGGCCTCGCGGCGGCCGCGGCCGCCGCGGTGGTCGTCGCGGCGGCCGCCCGGGTGCGGACCCGGCGGGGCTGAGAACCGTTTCTGCACTCCGTGCGTCCTCCTCCCCGAGAGCGACCACACACGCAGAGCGGAGTGAACACGGCATGGGGATCGTCAGCTGGATCGTCCTGGGGCTGCTCGCCGGCGCCATCGCCAAGCTCCTGCTGCCGGGCCGCGACCCCGGGGGCCTGATCGGCACCACGCTCATCGGCATCGTCGGCGCCTTCATCGGCGGCTGGCTCTCCGCGAAGTTCCTCGACAAGCCGATCGCCAACGAGTTCTACGACCCCGCCACCTGGGGCTCCGCGATCGCCGGCTCGCTCGTGCTGCTCATCGGCTACCGGATTCTCTTCGGCAACTCCCGCGACTGACCGGGCGGCCCGACCGCCGCCACGGCCGGGCCGCCGCCACGCCGGACCGCCGCTGACGGCGCATGATGGCGTCCATGACCGGACAGCCCCTGCACGTCCCCCTCGCCGACCTTCGCGCGTCCTTCGACGTACTGCTGCGCCACATCGAACGGACCGCCGCAGCCGACGGCGCCGTGCCCGTGCAGCACGACCACTTCTGGGCGGTCCCGCCCGACCGCCTCTTCGACTTCACCGAGGAGCCGGACGAGCTGACGATCGGGCAGCTGTCGGAGTCCTTGCAGCACCTGCAGAACCTGCTCGCCGCCCCGGACCGCGCCCTCGGCCACCACCTGGTGTGGCTCGCGGACGTCCTGCACGCGATCGGCCGCGAGCACCCCGCGTAGCACCCCGGGCCGCCCCCGCCCCGGCGACGCCGGACACGCCGGTCCGCCCTGCGACGGGGGCGGCGCGATCCGGCCACGGCCCGGGCGGCGGGCCTGGCGGCGGACGGCGCGGGCGGGCTTCACTGCGGGGCCATGACACGACACCGGATCACCGGCCTGCTCGGCGCGCTCGCGCTCGCCGCGGCCACCCTGGCCGCCGCGGGCCCCGCCCACGCCGCAGGACCCCCGCCCGCCCCGCAGGCCGCCACCGCCGACGAGCGGCCCGCCGCCACCGCGGACGAGCCGCCCGCCGAGTTCGGCACCGACTGGCACGACCCGCTCACCGCGGCCCCGCCGATCGGACGCCCCACCACCCGGTCCTGCGAAACGACCCTCGCCGAGGCACAGTTCCGCGACTTCACCCCCTACACCGGCACCTACGCCCCGCCCGCCGGCTGCGGCACCGGACCCTGGGCCAGGGTCGTCCTCCGCCTCGACGGCAAGGTGAAGGGCCGCCAGTACGACCGCCTCGGCCACCTCTCCGTCGGCGGCGTCGAGATCCTGCGCACCTCGACCCCCGAGCCCTCGCCCGACGGCATCAGCTGGTCCGTCGAGAAGGACGTCACCCACTACCGCGACACCCTCAGCCGGCCCCAGCCCGTCGAGATGCTGATCGGCAACGTCGTCAACGACACCTACACCGGCGTCATCGACGTCAAGGCCACCCTCACCTTCTACGCCGCCGACCGGCACGCCGCGGCCCCCGACACCCCCGACCGGGTCCTCCCGCTGACGAGCCCCGCCGTCACCACCCCGCGCAACACCGAGCGGATCCTCGCCGAGGTGTACGCCACCGGCTCCGGCGGCGGCTGCGAGGAGTACTGGTACATGACCACCCCGGACGCCGCCCCGTACTCCTGCAAGGCCCCCGAGGGTCCTTCCCGCGAGGTCCGCATCTCCGTCGACGGCCGGCTCGCCGGCATCGCCGCGCCCTTCCCGAACGTGTGGACCGGCGGCTGGTCCAACCCCTTCCTGTGGTACGTGCTCCCCGCGCCGCGCGCCTTCGACGTGCGGCCGGTCGTCTACGACCTGACGCCGTTCGCCGCGCTCCTCAACGACGGCCGCGAGCACCGCATCGAGGTGTCCGTCGCCGGCGTCCCGGCCGGGCAGACCGGCTGGAGCACCCCGGCGAACCTGCTGCTGTGGCAGGACGAGGGCCGGGCCGTCGTCACCGGCTCCCTGACCCGGCACGAGGAGGGCGAACCGGCCAACTCCAGCCGCTGGACCCCCGGTACGGCCGGCACCCCGCACCGCCTCGACACCGAGGGCGGGCACCGCCTGACCGTCTCCGGGCGGCTCGACACCTCCCACGGCCGGGTCACCACCACCGTCACCCGCACCGTCCGCAACACCTCCGCGCACCGCTGGACGGACGGCGAGGGACAGGACGCCCTGACGGGCACCTGGACCGACGAGGAGAGCGTCACCCGGGGGCCCGCCACCACCCGCACCGCACGCACGTACACGATGGACGGCGAGACCACCCTCGGCGCCGGGGACCGGCTGCGCACCGTCATCACCCTCGGCGACCGGGCCGAGACCACGACCCTGCGCGGCGGCCGGACCGTGGACCGCACCCGCCTCGACGACACGTACACGGGCGATGCGAGCTACACCGCGAACGTGCCGCGCGAGCAACGGCACGCGGTCGGCAGCAGCACCGAGCGCTACCGGCTGTACGGGGCCGGAGCGCCGGGCGGATGTTACGACCGCACGGTCGCCACCGCGCAGGGCGCGCTGACGGAGGACCGGCGACGCTGTTGACGGCGGGGCCGCCTACGATGTCCCGCCATGGACAGAAGTGAGGCCGGCAGACAGCTGGTCGATGGCCGATTCGAACTGGTGGCGCCGCTCGGCGCCGGTGGCATGGGCACGGTGTGGCGCGCCCGCGACATCGCCCTGCACCGCGATGTCGCCCTGAAGGAGGTGCGCCCGCCGGACCCGGCGACGGCCGAGGCCACGCCCGGCCTCACGGTCCAGTTGCGGGAGCGTGCGGTGCGCGAGGCCCGGGCCCTGGCCCGCCTCGCGCACCCGAACGTGGTGACCATCCACCACATCGTCGAGCCCCCGGCCGGCACGGACGGACACCCCTGGATCGTGATGGAGCTGGTCAAGGGCGGCTCCCTGCACGACCGGCTGGAGTCGGGGCCGATACCGGTCGCCGACGTGATCCGGATCGGCCTCGACGTACTGTCCGCCCTGCGGGCCGCGCACGCCGAGGGGGTGCTGCACCGCGACGTGAAGCCGGCCAACGTGCTGCTGCGGGCCGACGGCGCGGCCGTGCTCACCGACTTCGGCATCGCGGCCCTGCACGGCTCGACCGCCCTCACCTCCACTGGTGTGCTCATCGGCTCGCCGGAGTACATCGCGCCCGAGCGGGCACGCGGCGAGGAGGGGCTCCCGGCCTCCGACCTGTGGTCGCTCGGCATGCTGCTGTACGTGGCGGCGGAGGGCACGCACCCGATGCGCCGCGCCACCAGCCTGGCCACCGTCGTCGCCGTGCTGGAGGACCCGGTCCCGGCCCCGGTGCGGTCCGGCCCGTTGGGCCCCGTACTGGAGCAGTTGCTCGTACGGGACCTGGCCGTCCGGCCCGACGCGGCCCGGCTGGAACAACTGCTCCGGGACGCGAGCGCCGCTCTCGGGGCCCCGTCCTCCCCGCAGACGCCCGCGGGGGGCGTCGGCCAGTACGGCCCGCCGAGCACCCAGCTCTCCGCCCCGCAGCCCACCACGGCCCCGACGCCCGGCGGGATGCCCGGCGGGACCGGCAGCGGGACCGCCCCCGCGGGGCCGTACGCGGCCCCGCCGTTCACCCCCGGCGGCGGGAACCCGTACGCGGGCACCGCGCCCGTCCCGGTGCCCCCGCACGCCCCGCGGCGCCGCCCGGCGCTGATCGGCGGCCTCCTCGCGGTCGCCCTGGCCGGCGGCGCGATCGCCCTCGTCAACGGGCTCCCCGACGGCAAGGACGAGAACGCCGGCAAGGGCGGCAGCGGTTCCGGCGGCCCCAGCGCCTCCTCGCCCGCCACGCCGGCGGCGACCGGCGGCGCCAAGTCGGCCGCGCCCAGCGCCAAGGGCGGCCCCGCCGCGCCGAAGGGGAGCCTGCTCACCCCGGCCAACGTCCGCACCGCGATCGAGGCGCTCAAGCAGAAGACGGGCACGACCACCTTCGTGGAGATGACGGTCTACGAGGAGTACGTCATCGCGTCGATCCCCACCGCCCCCGGTGCCAAGACCTACGACCGCTGGGACTACCGCGACGGCGAGGCCAAGCGCAGCGGCCCCGGCGGCACCGTCAAGCCGGACGAGCCCCCGATCGACATGAGCGGGGTCAACTGGGACGCACTGCCCGGTCTGCTCGACACGGCGAAGCAGGAGCTGGGCGTCGCCAACCCGACCTCGCGCTACGTCATCGTCGAGCCCTGGCTCTTCGACGCCAGCCCCTCCATGCGGCCCTACCTCAGCGACGAGTACGGGCAGGGCGGCTACATCCACGCCGACACCCAGGGCAAGGTGAAGAAGGTCTACCGCCTTTGAGATCGTGTACCCGTACGCACGCCGCACGTGCGTGCGTACGGTCCGACACGGTTCGAGGAGCACGACCATGCCCACCTGGCGCACGACCCTCACGGCGGCCGGCATACGCGACGCCCGGCTGCGCGACGACTTCACCCACGTCGCCCGCCGGGTCCTGCGCCGGGAACCGGCCCCGTACCTGACGCTGCGCCTGCTCGCCGCGCCCGAGCTGGTGCCGTGGATGACGGCCGGTGTCGGCTTCATGAACCTGGTCGACGACGTGGCCGAGACCGGCACCCCCCAGCAGCGCCGCGACGGCCTGGCCGCACTGGCCGAGGGCGTCGACACGGCCCTGCGGACCGGCGGCAGCCCTGACCCCCTGCTGCGCGCCTACGCGCACGCGACGGCCACGCGCGGGCTGCCCGCGCACTGGATCACCCGGTTCCTGGACGGCGCGGCCACCGCCGAGGCCGGATTCGACGGCTTCGACACCGAGGAGGACTTCCAGGCCTACCTCGACGCCTACGCCTGGCCGGGGCTGATGGCCTTCACCGGGTTGCAGTACGAGGGCGGGCCCGGCGAGGAACAGGCGGCCGCCTGGCGACGGTTCGTGGACGCCGCCCAGCGCGTCGACTTCCTCGCCGACCTCGCCGGGGACCTCGCCGACGGCCGGCTCTGCCTGCCGCGCGCCCTCCTCGCCGAGCACTCCGTGACCCGGGCCGACCTGGAAGGGGCCCGGGACACCCCGGCCGTCCGCGCCCTCCTCGACGCGGCGACACGGCGTGCCCGGGCCGCCCTCGACGCGACCGACGGCATCCTCGGCCTGGTGGAGCCGGGGCTGCGCCCGGTGGTCGCCACGATGACCGAGCTGATGGGACACCAGCTGGCGGCGGTGGAGCGGGCCGGCGCGGCCGCCCTGCGCCGCGACGTCGGCTACGGCCTGGTGGCCCCCCTGCGCACCCTGGTCCGCGCCCGCGCGTCCCGGGCGGCGGCCGCCCGGACCGGTCCGGTCAGTAGGCGCCGTTGACGTTGTCGATGGAGCCGTAGCGGGCGGCCGCGTAGTTGCAGGCGGCCGTGATGTTCGCGACCGGGTCGTACGAGTCCGTCGAGGTGCCGGGCACGTGGTAGGCCCGGAAGGTGGGGTCGATGACCTGGAGCAGGCCCTTGGAGGGAATGCCGGCCGCGGCGTTGGAATCCCAGTTGTTGATGGCCAGCGGGTTGCCCGAGGACTCGCGCATCACATTGCGGTGGATTCCGTTGTAGGTGCCGGGGATTCCGTGCTTGGCCATGATGGCCAGGGACTCCCGGATCCACCCGTCGAGGTTGTTCGGGTAGGAGACGGCCTTCGTCTTGACCGCGGCCTTCGCCTTGGCCACGGCCGCCTTCGCCGCGGTGCCCAGGCTCAGCTTGAGGCCGGGGCGGATGACCGACGGGTTGCTGCCGATGACGCTGCGGTTGGCCTCGTACAGGGCGGGCCAGCCGCCGCTCACCGCGTGCTGGGCGGCGATCTTCGAGAGGGTGTCGCCCGCGGCCACGGAGTAGGTCGTGGGTGCGGCTGCGGAAGCCTTGGCGGGCGCCGCGGCAGGAGCCGCCGCGGGCAGGGCCGCCGCGGCGAGGGCCGGGGAGACGGCCGGCTGGGCGACGGCCGCACCGGCCGTGGTCGCGCCGATCAGCGGGAGGGCCAGGGCCGCGCCGCCGGTGCCCGCGAAGGCCAGCTTGCGGGTGATCGGACGCTGCTTGGGGCGGCGGTGCTTGCCGTGTCCGGGCATGGCGGAATTCCTCACGTGCGGATGCGGGGGGAGCCCTGGCGGCGGCCGGGTTCGGCAGCTGCCCGCCGGGAACGACGTGACCGTAAGCGAGTCCGCGGGAACGGAACAAGACACGAAATCACCCCGGTGATCGAATGGCCCGCGCGAGCCCGGGAAATGACCTTGGTGGATGCTTCGGGAAATGCCGGAATTCCTTTGCATAAAAGGGAAAAGCGCCTTCCGGATAAATGATGTTGCAGCCGTACGCGTGACCCATATCACGGGTTTCGGGCGCGAAGCGCAAAACGGACAAGTGGCCCCTCTGTGTACCCGATTCGGGCATCCGGGCCGTTCTTTTCCAACCGCCCATGACGGGCGCATTCCGGCGCGCCCGCCGCGGTTCGGGGCATTCCGTGGAGCGCCCGGGTCCGCGACGGACGCGCCGACCGATCTACCCGATCCGGCTGAAATCCGGACGTTCCAACTCGTCCAGTCGCTCCAGCGCCTCCGACACCGCCCCCGCACTCGCCGGCAACAGCGGCAGCCGCACGTCCGGGGTCGGGATCCGGCCCCGGGCGTGGAGCACGCCCTTGATCACCGCCGGATTGGGCTCGCGGAACGCGGCGGCGGACAGTGCGGCCAGGGCGTGGCCCAGTGCCCGGGCCCGCGGCACGTCACCGGCCCGCCAGGCCGCCGCCAGCTCCGCGTACCGCCCCGTCGCCAGGTGCGCCGAGGCGAGGATCCCGCCCGCCGCACCCAGCGCCAGCAGCGGCGACAGGTACAGGTCGTCGCCCGCCAGCACGGCGAAGGAGTCCGGCAGGTCACCGAGCAGCGCGACCGTGTCCTGGTCGATGCCGCCGGCCGCGTACTTCACGCCGGCCACCCCCGGCAGCTCGCCGAGCCGCCGCAGCGCCGCCGCGTCCAGCGGCTGCCCGGTCCGGTACGGGATGTGGTAGACGACCAGCGGTACGGGGCTGACCTCCGCCAGCCGCGCGAAGTGCGCCACCACCCCCTCCGCCCCGGGCCGCACGAACGACGGTACGGTCACCAGCGCGGCCCGCACCTCCGGCCGGTGCGCGAGCCGGCGAAGCGCGGCCTCGGCGGCCCGGGTGCCGCTCGCCCCGGCGCCCACGGTCAGCACCGCCCCCCGCTCCCGGCAGACCCGGGCGCAGACGTCGGTGACGAGCTCGCGCTCGGCCCCGTCCAGCGCGGCGGTCTCGGCGGTGGTCCCGAGGGCGGCGAGACCGGTGGCCCCCTCGTCGAGCACCTCGTGGGCGAGTGCCTCCAGCGCTTCGGCGGCGACGTCCCCGGTGCGCGTGAAGGGGGTGATCAGCGGTACGTGAATCCCGTGAAGGGAGATGTCCTGTGCCATGCCGACGATCCTCGAACACCCCGACCGTCGAATCCAGTTCGCGTTTCTTACCCGTACCGTAAGCTGAGCCGATGCTCGACGTACGACGCCTGCGCCTGCTGCGCGAACTCGCCCGCCGCGGCACGATCGCCGCCGTGGCAGAGGCCCTCGCCTTCAGCCCTTCGGCGGTGTCCCAGCAACTCGCCGTCCTCGAACGCGAAGCCGGTCTGCCGCTGCTCGAACGCACCGGCCGCAGCGTCCGCCTCACCCCGGCCGGCCAGAACCTGGTCCGGCACGCCGAGGCCGTGCTGGAGCGGCTGGAAGAGGCCGCGGCCGACCTCGCCGAGGCGCGCAGCGGCCTGGCCGGCGCCCTGCGCATCGGGGCCTTCCCCACCGCCACCAGAGCCATCGTCCCGGCCGCCCTGGTCGCCCTCGCCCGGCGCCATCCGGGACTGGAACCGATGGTGTCCGAGACCGACCCGGCGGCCGTGGCGCACGCCCTGCGCGCCGGTGACCTGGACGTGGCCCTGGTCCACGAGTACGACTTCGTCCCCGCGCCGCCGGAGCCCGGCCTCGACGCCGAACCCCTCTACCGCGAGGCGATGTACCTGGCCGCACCCACGGCCACACCCGTAACCACGCCCGTGCCCGTACCCCCGGCCGCGCCCGCGGTCACCCCCGTACCCGCAGCCGAGCCCGCCGCGCCCGGTCCCGCCCCCGACCAGGGCTCCGTCCTGCGGGCCCACGCCGGTTCCCCCTGGATCACCGCCACCCCGGGCACCCTCTGCCACGCCATGACCGTACGGGCCTGCCAGGCCGCCGGGTTCACCCCGCGGGTGCGCCACCAGGTGGACGAGTTCGCCACCGTGCTCGCCCTCGTCGCGGCGGGCCAGGGCGTCGCCGTCGTACCGCAGCTCGGCATCCCGGAGCACGGCGCCGAGGCCGTGGTCCTCACCCGGCTGCTCATGGAGCGGCGCACCCGGGTGGCGTTCCGCAGCGGAGCCGCCGCCCATCCGGCCGTGGCCGCCTTCGGGGCGGCACTGCGCGCGGCCGTACCGCCGGAACTCGCCACCGCGGAAACGCCGGGTGTGACACAACTCCCGCACCCCGCCCCGTCCGTGTACGTTCGTTGATCCAGACAGATCCGAACAGAGCGGGGTATGACGTGACGCATCGCGTACGCGGGGTCATCGCACGGAGCAAGGGCGCACCGGTGGAGACGACGACGATCCTCGTGCCGGACCCCGGCCCGGGCGAGGCGCTGGTCCGGGTCCAGGCCTGCGGGGTCTGCCACACCGACCTGCACTACCGCGAGGGCGGCATCAACGACGAGTTCCCCTTCCTCCTCGGCCACGAGGCCGCCGGCATCGTGGAGGCGGTCGGCCCCGACGTCACCTCGGTCGCGCCCGGCGACTTCGTCGTCCTCAACTGGCGTGCGGTGTGCGGCACCTGCCGGGCCTGCAAGCGCGGCCGCCCCTGGTACTGCTTCGCCACGCACAACGCCACCCAGCCCATGACGCTGGAGGACGGCACCCCGCTGTCCCCGGCGCTGGGCATCGGCGCGTTCGCCGAGAAGACCCTGGTCGCCGCCGGCCAGTGCACCAAGGTCGACCCGGCCGCCTCGCCGGCCGCGGCCGGCCTCCTCGGCTGCGGCGTCATGGCGGGCCTCGGCGCCGCCCTGAACACCGGCGGCGTCGGGCGGGGCGACTCCGTCGCCGTCATCGGCTGCGGGGGAGTGGGCAACGCGGCCGTGGCCGGTGCCCGGCTGGCGGGAGCGGCCCGCATCATCGCCGTCGACCTCGACGACCGGAAGCTGGAGTGGGCCCGCGGACTCGGCGCCACCCACACCGTGAACGGCCGCACCGAGGACGTGGTCAAGGCGATCCAGGAGCTCACCGGCGGGAACGGCGCGGACGTCGTCATCGAGGCGGTCGGCCGCCCCGAGACCTACCGCCAGGCCTTCTACGCCCGGGACCTGGCGGGCACGGTGGTCCTGGTCGGCGTCCCCACCCCGGAGATGAAGCTCGAACTCCCCCTGCTGGACGTCTTCGGCCGCGGCGGCGCCCTGAAGTCCTCCTGGTACGGGGACTGCCTGCCCGAGCGTGACTTCCCGCTGCTGGTCGACCTCTACCTGCAGGGTCGCCTCGACCTCGACGCCTTCGTCTCCGAGACCATCCCGCTCGACGGGATCGAGGACGCCTTCGCCCGGATGGAGCGCGGCGAGGTCCTCCGCTCGGTCGTCGCCCTCTAGCCCCGTTCCGCCCGGCGGGGGGCCGCCCCGACCGCCGCCCCAGTGCTGCCCCGACCGCCGCCCCGGTGCTGCCCGGGGCGGCCCCCGGCTCCCCGCCCGCGGCCCCCGGCCCGCACTACACTCGGCCGCACCGCCACATCCGACGCACCCGGGGCCGCGATCCGGCCGGGGAGCCGTACACCCAGGGGCCGTCCGTGACCGTCGAGCACCGCTACCGCCAGCCCGGTGTCGTCCTGACCGACCACCGCTTCTCCGTGCCCCTCGACCACGACCGCCCCGACGGCGAGCACATCGAGCTGTACGCGCGCGAGGTCAGCGCCGGCGGCAAGGACCCCGAGGCCCTGCCCTGGCTGCTCTACCTCGAAGGCGGTCCCGGCTTCGGCGCCCGCCGCTTCACCGGCCGGCAGGCCTGGCTGGAGCGGGCCCTGACCGAGTACCGGGTGCTCCTCCTCGACCAGCGCGGCACCGGGCGCTCCACCCCGCTGAACCGGCAGACCCTGCCCCTGCGCGGCACCCCCGAACAGCAGGCCCGGTACCTGTCCCGGTTCCGCGCCGACTCCATCGTGCGCGACGCCGAGGCCATCCGCCCCGCCCTGACCGGCGGCGCCCCCTGGACCGTCCTCGGCCAGAGCTTCGGCGGCTTCTGCACCACCCGCTACCTGTCCACCGCCCCCGAGGGGCTGGCCGCCGCCCTCGTCGCCGGGGGCCTGCCGTCCCTCGACGCGACCGCCGACGAGGTGTACGAGGCCGCCTACCCCCGCATCGAACGCAAGAACCTGGCCCACTACGCCCGTTACCCGATGGACGTCGAGCGCGTCCGACGGATCGCCGCCCACCTCGCGGAGCGTCCCGCCGAGCTGCCCGGCGGATACCTGCTGACCGTCGAGGCCTTCCAGTCCCTCGGGATCCTGCTCGGGGCCGGGGACGGCAGCCACCAACTGCACTACCTGCTGGAGGAGGCCTTCGTCCCGTCCGCCGCCGGCCCGGTCCTCTCCGACGCCTTCCTGGAGGCGGTGCGCGGCCACCTCTCCTTCGCCGGCCACCCCCTGTACGCGTTGCTCCACGAGTCCATCTACGCTCAGGACCCGGCCGTGCCCACCGCCTGGGCCGCGGAGCGGGTCCGCGCCGGCCGGGCCGCCGCCGGCTTCGACGCGGGGAAGGCCCTCGCGGGCGACGACCCGGTGCTGTTCACCGGCGAGACCGTCCACCCCTGGCACTTCACCGTCGACCCCGCCCTCGCGCCGCTGCGGGAGACCGCCGAGCTCCTGGCCGCCCGGACCGGCTGGGAACCCCTGTACGACCCGGCCCGGCTCGCCGCCAACGAGGTCCCGACGGCCGCCGCGGTATACCACGACGACATGTACGTCGACACCGCGCACTCCCTGTGCACCGCCTGGGCCGTACGGGGCCTGCGGACCTGGGTGACGGACGAGTACGAGCACGACGGCATCCGCGCGAGCGGCACCCGCGTCCTGGACCGGCTGCTGGCCCTCGTCCGCGACGAGGCGTAGGCCCGGATCAGCAGCCCCTGACGGTCATGTCTCGCCTATTGTGCGAGACATGACCGAACATCAGGAACAGCCCGCGCAGCTCGAGCCCATGCCCACCGACTGGCAGCGCGCCCTCGCGGTGGTCGCCCACCCCGACGACCTGGAGTACGGCGGCGCCGCGGCGATCGCCGACTGGACGGACGGCGGACGCGAGGTGATCTACCTGCTGGCCACCCGCGGCGAGGCCGGCATCGACACCATCCCGCCGGAGGAGTGCGCCCCGCTGCGCGAGGCCGAGCAGCGGGCCAGCGCGGCCGTCGTCGGGGTCTCCACCGTGGAGTTCCTCGACCACGCCGACGGCGTCCTCGAGTACGGCCTCGACCTGCGCCGGGACATCGCGGCCGCGATCCGGCGGCACAAGCCCGAACTGCTCATCACCCTCAACCACCGCGACAGCTGGGGCACCCAGTACGGCGGGTTCTGGAACACCCCCGACCACAAGGCCGTCGGCCGGGCCACGCTGGACGCGGCCGCCGACGCCGGCAACCGGTGGATCTTCCCCGAGCTGCTGGCCGAGCAGGGTCTCGAACCGTGGAACGGCGTGCGCTGGATCGCCGTCGCGGGCTCCCCGACCCCGACCCACGCGGCGGACGCCACCGCCGGACTGGAGCGCTCCATCCAGTCGCTGATGGAACACAAGACGTACATAGAGGTCCTCACCGACCAGGACCCGCACGAGTACTGCCGGAACTTCCTGACCGGGTTCGCCGAGCGGGCCGCCGCCCGCTTCGGGGGCCGCCCGGCCGTGACGTTCGAACTGTTCTCGCGCTGATCCGCCCTCCCGGGCCCCAGCCCCCGTCACCCCGTTCCCAAGACGGCAAGCGACCGCTTAGTATGCGCGCGGAGCGTGGTTCCCCGACGGCGGCTGGAGGCCCCGGATGCAGGCATGGCGAGTTCACACCACCGGCGAACCCCGCGAGGCCATGCGCCTCGAAGAGGTTCCGGAACCCGTGCCCGGCGAGGGAGAGGTGCGGCTGCGGGTCCTCGCCGCGAACGTCAACTTCCCCGACGCCCTCCTCGTCCGCGGCCAGTACCAGATCCGCCCGCCGCTGCCCTTCACCCCCGGCGTCGAGGTGTGCGGCGAGACCGAGGACGGCCGCCGCGTCATCGCCAACCCCAGCCTGCCGCACGGCGGCTTCGCCGAGTACGTCACCGCCCCCGCCCGGGCCCTGCTGCCCGCCCCGGAGAGCCTCGACGACGCCGAGGCCGCCGCCCTGCACATCGGCTACCAGACCGGCTGGTTCGGCCTGCACCGCCGGGCACGCCTCCAGCCGGGCGAGACCCTGCTGGTGCACGCCGCCGCCGGCGGGGTCGGCAGCGCCGCCGTGCAGCTCGGCAAGGCCGCCGGAGCCACCGTCATCGGCGTCGTCGGCGGCGGGGCCAAGGCCCGCACCGCCGAGCGGCTCGGCTGCGACCTCGTCGTCGACCGCACCGCCGAGGACGTCGTCGCCCGGGTGAAGGAGTTCACCGGCGGCCGCGGCGCCGACGTCGTCTACGACCCCGTCGGCGGCGACGCCTACGCCGCCTCCGCCAAGTGCGTGGCCTTCGAGGGCCGCATCGTCGTCGTCGGCTTCGCCGGCGGCACCGTCCCCGCCCCCGCCCTGAACCACGCGCTGGTCAAGAATTACTCCATCCTCGGACTGCACTGGGGGCTGTACGCCGCCAAGGACCCGGCCGCGGTCCTCGCCTGCCACACCGAACTCACCCGGCTCGCCGCTGAGGGCGCCGTCACCCCGCTGATCAGCGAACGGGTCCCGCTCGCCGGGGCCGCCGACGCCGTACAGCGCCTCGCCGACGGCACCACCACCGGCCGGCTGGTCGTCGTACCGGGCACGGACGGAGGTCCCCGCCGGTGACCACCGCCGAGGAACTGGCCGGGCGGGTCCGGGAGCTGCTCGCCGCGCACCCTCCCTCCAGCACCGACCGCACCGCCTTCCTGCGGGCCCGCTTCGACGCCGGCCTCGCCTGGGTCCACTACCCCGAGGGGCTCGGCGGGCTCGGTGCGCCCCGTACCCTCCAGGCCGCCGTGGACGCGGCGCTCGGTGCGGCCGGAGCCCCCGACAACGACCCGCGGCGCATCGGCATCGGCCTCGGCATGGCCGCCCCGACGATCCTGGCGTACGGCACCGAGGAGCAGAAGCAGCGCTTCCTGCGCCCGCTGTGGGTGGGCGAGGAGGTCTGGTGCCAGCTCTTCAGCGAGCCCGGCGCCGGCTCCGACCTCGCCGCCCTCGGTACCCGGGCCGTCCTCGACGAGGCCGCGGGGGAGTGGGTGGTGGACGGCCAGAAGGTGTGGACCTCCAGCGCCCACACCGCCCGCTGGGCCATCCTGATCGCCCGCACCGACCCGGCCCTGCCCAAGCACCGGGGCACCACCTACTTCCTGTGCGACATGCACGCCCCCGGCGTCGAGGTCCGCCCGCTGCGCCAGATCACCGGCGAGGCCGAGTTCAACGAGGTGTTCCTCACCGGCGTCCGCATCCCCGACTCCCACCGGCTCGGCGCCGTCGGCCAGGGCTGGGAGGTCGCCCGCACCACCCTGATGAACGAGCGGGTCTCCATCGGCGGCATGCGGATCCCCCGCGAGGGCGGCATGATCGCCCCTGTCGCCGCCGCCTGGCGGGAACGGCCCGGCCTGCGCACCCCCGCCCTGCACCAGCGCCTGCTGCAGCTGTGGGTCGAGGCGGAGGTCGCCCGGCTCACCGCCGAGCGGCTGCGCCAGCAGCTGGCTGCCGGGCAGCCCGGCCCCGAGGGTTCCGGCATGAAGCACACCTTCGCCCGGCTCAACCAGGAGATCAGCGGCTTGGAGGTGGAACTCCTCGGCGAGGACGGCCTGGTGTACGAGGACTGGACGATGCGCCGGCCCGAGACCGTCGACTTCACCGGCCGCGACGCCGGCTACCGCTACCTGCGCGCCAAGGGCAACAGCATCGAGGGCGGCACCAGCGAGATCCTGCTGAACATCATCGCCGAACGCGTCCTCGGGCTGCCCGCCGAGCCGCGCGACGACAAGGACATCCCCTGGAAGGACCTCTCCCGATGACGACCTTCCCCCCGACGGCCCCCGCGGCCGAGCTCGACCTGCTCTACTCCGACACCGAGGAGGCCCTGCGCGCCGCCGTACGCGCCCTGCTCGCCGACCGCTGCGCCCCCGCCGACCTGCTCGCCCGCATCGAGACCGGCCGGCCCCACGACCCCGCCCTGTGGCACACCCTCGCCGCGGAGATCGGCACGGCCGGGCTGCTCGTCCCCGAGAAGCTCGGCGGCCAGGGCGCGGGCCACCGCGAGGCCGCCGTCGTCCTGGAGGAACTCGGCCGCGCCGTGGCCCCGGCCCCGTACCTGACCAGCGCGGTGCTCGCGACCGAGATCCTGCTCGGCTGCGACCCGGACGATGCGCTGCCGCTGCTGCGGGACCTGGCCGCCGGACGGCGGATCTGCGTACCTGCGCTGCCGCTGACCCTGGCTCCGGGGGCGCCGCTGCCGGCGCCCGTGCACGACACCGGGGGCGGCCTGCTGACCGGGCGGGCCACGACGGTGGCGGACGCGGCCGCCGCCGACGTGCTGCTGGTCCTCGCGGACACCGGGTTGTACGCGGTCGAGGCGGCCGCCGTCTCGCTCGCGCCGCTGGTTCCGCTGGACCTGACCCGGCCGCCGGCCCACGTCGTCCTGGACCGGGCGCCCGGCACCCGGCTCGCCGACCCGGGGACGGCCCGCGCGGCCGTGGCCGGAGCCCTGCTGTCGGGGGCGGGGCTGCTCGCCTCGGAGCAGGTCGGCATCGCCGAATGGTGCCTGGCGCAGACCGTGGCCCATCTGAGGACCCGCCACCAGTTCAACCGGCCCCTCGGCTCCTTCCAGGCCCTCAAGCACCGACTGGCCCGGCTCTGGCTGGACGTCGCCTCGGCGCGCGCCGCGGCCCGGGCGGCCGCCGACGCCCTCGCCACCGCCTCCCCGGACGCGCCGCTCACGGTGGCCGTCGCCCAGGCCCACTGCTCCGGGGTCGCGGTACGGGCGGCCGAGGAGTGCGTACAGCTGCACGGCGGCATCGGCATGACCTGGGAGCACCCGGCCCACCTCTATCTCAAGCGGGCCAAGGCCGACGCGCTGGCCCTCGGCACGGCCGGCCATCACCACGGCCTGGTCGCGGACTTCACCGAACTGCCCGCGCCCTGAGACCGCCGGTCATCCGGGCCGCCCAGGTGACCTCGCCCGCCGCGCCGCGTTAGACCCCGTAGCGCGAACCACCGAGCGAGGGAGAGAACGTATGCACACCGCATCCGCCTGGGCACGACCGACCCGCCGCGCTGTCCTGCGCACGGCCTTCACAGCGGCGGTGCTCGCCGGCACCGCCGCGACCCTGGCCCCCGTCCTGCGTGCCCGCCGGCCCCGGCAGACCCTCACCCCGGCCCCGCTGGCCGAGGAGACGGAGACGTACCGCGGCCGGCACATCGCGGTGACCGAGGCCGGGGTCAGCATCGACGGCCGGCCGCTGCACGTGATGCGGCGCGCCGACGGCAGCTACCTCAGCGGGGTCAACCACTTCCAGTCCTTCGCGACCCCGCTGGAGGTCGCCCGCGCCGCCGTGGACGAGCTCGGCACCACGCAGCTGGCCCTCGCCGCCCCGCAGCACGGCTGACGCACGGATCGCAAGGAGCTCCGCGGTGTACACCCGGCACAACCAGCGTGACCTGACCAGCGCCCAGAAGAGGCGGTTCACGGCGGCCGTCCTGCAGCTCAAACGGACCGGCGCCTACGACGACCTGGTGCGCACGCACGACCGGTACTTCGTGGCCGACCGGGACACCAAGCTGCGGGTGGGCCACATGTCCCCGTCGTTCTTCCCCTGGCACCGGCGCTACCTGCTGGAGTTCGAGCGGCTGCTCCAGGAGGTCGACCCGGGGGTGACCGTCCCGTACTGGGACTGGACCAGCGACAGCAGCCCGGCCTCCTCCCTGTGGGCCGAGGACTTCCTCGGCGGCACCGGCCGGGACGGCGACCGCCAGGTGCTGACCGGTCCGTTCGCCCACCGACAGGGCAACTGGGAGATCACGGTCGGCGCCTCCGAGGCCCGCTTCCTCACCCGCAACCTGGGCCGGCCGCAGAACCCCGTCACGCTGCCCACCCGGTCCGAGCTCCAATGGGCGCTCGACGACCCGGTGTACGACACCCCGCCGTGGAACTCCACGGCGCGCGACGGCGGGTTCCGCAACAAGCTGGAGGGCTGGGCCGCCCCGAAGAGCGAGCGCTGGCGCAACCACAACAAGGTCCACCAGTGGATCGGCGGCCACATGACCGGCGGGGCGGCCCCCAACGACCCGGCGTTCTGGCTGCACCACGCCTTCGTCGACCTGCTCTGGGACCGCTGGCAGCAGCAGCACCCCGACTCCGGCTACCTGCCCGCCGCCCCCCTGGAGCTCGGCGACCTCCAGCGCGGCCGGGTGATCTCCCTGGACGAGCCGATGCCGCCGTGGAACGTCACCCCGCGCGAGATGCTCGGCCACCGGGGCCTGTACCGCTACGAGTGAGCCCGCTCACCGGCCCCGGCGGCCTTCGGCCCGGGACGCGCACGGCCTGGGACGCGCACGGCGTACGGAAAGGCCCCCGCCGCACGGCGGGGGCCCTCGTCGTCAACGGCCGCGGCCGGGCGGGGACGGCGGTCAGTCGCCGTAGCTGCCCTCGGTGTGGTGCTCGGCGCCGCCCGAGGCGTTGATGCAGGTGTTGCCGAACGTGGGGTTCAGCAGGCCGATCACGTTCACGGAGTTGCCGCAGACGTTGACCGGGACGTGCACCGGGACCTGGACGACGTTGCCCGACAGGACACCGGGCGAGCCGATCGCCGCACCGTGCGCTCCGGCGTCGGCGACGGCCAGACCCGCACCGGCGGCCAGGGCGCTACCGGCGGCAGCGGTGACGGCGACTGCCTTCGCGATACGCGACATCGAGAATCTCCTCCTGAGGTGGGCGCCGCAAGGATCTGCGGCATGTGACATGGCGTACAACGCGGCGGGGGCCCGGGGGTCACGGCCGCTGGGCCTTCGTGGTGATCTCGAACCGGACGGACGCGAACCGCGGGGTGATCTGGCCGCCTGCACCGGGCCGGAGCACCGCGACCGCCCGGCCCGTGCAGCCCGGCCCCGACCAGAGCGTCGCGGTGGCGGGCGTGTCGTTGACCACCCCGCGGGCGCCGCCGCCCCGGGCCTCCTGGCAACCCTCCGGCGTGCTCACCCGGTCGATCCGGTCGCGCTCGTTCACGTACTGGAAGTCGCCGGAGCCCGCCCGGGCGGTCCCGACGGCCGCGAGCAGGAGCAGGGGCACCGCGCCGGCCAGGGCGAGCGGGCGGATCCGGCGGGGACGGCCGGTACGGACGGTACGGACGGTACGGACGGTACGGGGGATGTGCAGGGATGACATGCCGGTCCAACCCGGGCCGGCCCGGGCGGGGCACGCCCCGTCACCCGTGGGGCGCCTGTGCGAACGTGCGCGGCCTTTTGACGGCACACTGGGAGACCGTGCCGGACGTGCCGGACGCAATGGTTCCTCGGAGGACGCGATGAGCACAGCGGGCGTCGGCGGCCGGCCCCGGGCCAGGACCCGGTGCGGCGTGGTCGAGGGGCGGACCGGCCCCGGCGGGATCGCCGTCTTCCGCGGCGTGCCGTACGCCGCCCCGCCCGTCGGACCCCTGCAGTTCGCCGCCCCCGAGCCCCCGACCGGCTGGGACGGCGTCCGCGACGCCGGGGCGTACGGTCCCACCGCCCCCAAGGTGCCCTACCCGCCGCGGTTCGCCGTTCTGCTCGCCGACCCGGACATCCCCGGCGACGACTGCCTCAACCTCAACGTGTGGACCCCGGACCCGGACCCCGCCGCCCGACTGCCCGTCATGGTCTGGCTGCACGGCGGCGCGCTCACCCGCGGCTCCTCGGCCGTCCCCGTCTACGACGGCTCCGCCTTCGCCCGCGACGGGGTGGTCCTCGTCTCGGCCAACTACCGGCTGGGCGTCCTCGGGTACGGGCTGTTCCCCGACGCCCCCGCCAACCGGGGCCTGCTCGACCAGATCGCCGCCCTCGTCTGGGTGCAGGAGAACATCGAGGCCTTCGGCGGGGACCCCGCCCGCGTCACGGTGTTCGGCGAGTCCGCCGGTGCGATCAGCGCCGGCGCGCTGCTCGCGGCCCCGCGGGCCGCCGGGCTGTTCGCGCAGGCCGCCCTGCAGAGCGGCGCTCCCGAGGCGCTGCCGCGCGAGCGGGTCCGGGCCATGGTCCGGCGGATGGCCGCCCTGCTGAAGGTGCCCGCCACGGCCGAGGCCTTCGGTGCGCTCCCGCCGGCGGACCTGCTCGCCGCCCAGGGCGCCGCCTCGCGCCGCTCAGGCCCCCTGGCCGCCGGGCCCGCCTTCGGACTGGTCACCGACCCGGCGACGCTGCCCGGCGACCCCCTGCGGGAGGCCGCCGTCCGGGCCGCCGGCGTACCGCTGCTGCTCGGCTGGACCAGCGAGGAGTACCGGCTCTGGCTCGCCCCCACCGGAGCCATGCGCCTGCTCGACCGGCTCGGGCCGCTCGCCGTCGCCCTGGCCCGGGCACGCAGCGGCAAGGACCGCGCCGCGGTCCAGGCCCTGCGGGAGACGCTGCCCGGGGCGAGCCCGGCCGAGATCGTCGGCCAGCTGCTCACGGACCGGCTGCTGCGGGACCCGCTGCGCCGGCTCGCCGGCGCGCGGGCCGCGGACCCGGCGGCGGCGCCGAGCTTCCTGTACGAGTTCGCCTGGCCGTCCGGCATCCCGGGGCTGGGCGCCTGCCACGCCCTGGAGCTGGGCTTCGTCTTCGACACCCTTGGCGTGCCCGAGGGGGAGCGCCTGGCCGGGCCGGGCGCCCCGCAGGAGCTGGCCGACCGGATGCACGCGGCGTGGGTGCGCTTCGCCGTATCCGGCGACCCGGGCTGGGCTCCCTGGAACGGCGACGGCCCGCCGATGGTGTTCGGCGGGCCGGAGCATTCGCGGGCGGAGGAGCCCGTACCGGCGGTTACTCCACCGGGCCTTCCATGACCTTGCTGATGAACTGGATCGGGCCCTCGCCCATGCTGGGCACGTAGGTCTTGGCGTTGTGCTGGCCGCCCGGGATGACCCTCATGCTGGTGTGGACGGGTCCCTTGCCGTAGGTCGCGATCCACTTCTGCGCGTCGGGCAGGGTCTTCTTGTTGTTCTCGTTGTCGCCGACCTGGAAGGCGAGGTAGACCTCCGGGCCCTTCTTGTCGATGAGGGCCTTCGCGAGCGTCCCCGGGTCGTTCTCGGCCTTCTCCTTCTCGTGGCCCTTCCACAGCGGGGAGTCCGGCACGACGTCGGGGCCGGAGCAGATGGCGGCCTTGAACTTGTCCGGGTGCTTGAGCACGGCCTTCAGGCTCGCGAAGCCGCCGGTGGAGGAGCCCATGAAGGCCCAGCCGTCACGCGACTTGATGGTGCGGAAGTTCGCCTTCATCAGGTCCGGCACGTCCTCCGTGAGCCAGGTGCCCATCTTGGGCTGGCCGGGGATGTCGGAGCCGTCCCAGTAGATGCCCTTCTCGTCGCCGGACGGGTTGAGCACGGGCATGGCCAGCAGGAACGGCTTGCTCTTGCCCTCGGCGTACCACTTGCTGATGCTGGTCTGGAGGCCCAGGTCGGTGCCCATCCAGTAGTTGTTGGGGTAGCCGGCGCCGCCCGGCAGGGCGATCAGGACCGGGAAGCCGCTCTTGGCGAACTTCGGGTCGTTGTACTCCTTGGGCGCCCACACCCAGACCTTGCCCTTGAAGCCGGACTTCTTGCCGTCCAGCGTGGTGACGGCGACGTGGGTGCCGTCGTTCAGGGTCATCGAGTTCTTGAACTCGGCCGCCGGGCCGGTCGGCATGAGCGCCTTGGCGTTCGGGTTCTGCTTCGGCTCGGCCCCGCCCTTGGCGCCCGCGGCCGGCTTCCCGAAGGAGACCTCCTTGCCCTTGTCGGTGAAGGGGGGTATCTCGAAGTGCCACATCACGCCGGCGGCTATACCGGCGAGGGCGAGGAAGGAGACGACCGCGATCAGCCAGCGGCGGCCGCGCCGCGGACGCCGTACGTCCTCGGGCTCCTGCTCCTCGTAGTGCGGCTGCGGGGGCCCGTACGGGGGCTGGTGCTGCTGCTGGGGTTCGTACGGCTGTGCGTACGAGGTGCCGTAGGGCTGCTGACGGTACTGCCCTTCCGACCGGTACGGCTGGTGCTGTCCGTCGGGTGAGTACGACATGTGCGGTTGCTCTCCGGCTGGTGCTGCCCCATCGGGGGGTGGTCTCTTCCGTTCGAAGGATGAGCCTACGTGTTCCCCGGTTCCGCTTTTTTCCAGCTCTTGGGTTGCTCTGGGGCCGCACGTTGCCGAACACCTGACGGACCGACGGAGCTCCGCGCCCGCCCCGGCCGGGCCCCCGCGGGGGCCGCACGACCCCCGACAAATGATGCTCCTCATTCCGCTTCTGTCGCGGGGCGCCGACGGCCCCCGCCCCGGACCCCGCCCGGCGGATGCCGGGCGGACGTCGGGACGGGGGCCGCAGGACCAGGTGCGGGACCGGGCGCAGGGCCCGGTGCAGGACCGTTACGCCGGGACGAGCGTCTTGCGCCGGCGCTTGCGCGGAGCCCGGGCCGACATCTTCAGCTCGATGATCGACCGCACGGTCGGCCACTCCTCGTCGAGGATCGAGTAGAAGGCGGTGCTGCGCACGACCCCGTCCAGCCCCCGCGAATGGGCCCGGCGCACCCCCTCGGGGGTGAACCCGAGGCGCTCCATCGCGGCCCGCGAGCGGACGTTGCGGGCGTCGGCGCGCAGCGAGATCCGCCGCACCCCCCAGGTCTCGAAGGCATGGCGCAGCATGAGCAGCTTCGCCTCCGTGTTGATCCCGGTGCCCTGGGCGCTCGGGGACAGCCAGGTGTTCCCGATCTCGGCGGCATCGGGGATCGCCGTCAGCGGATCACCGAAAGGGACCCCGGGGACGGCGGGCCACACCAACGGCCCCTGCCAGTAGTCCAGCTCCAGGAACCGGGTGGAACCGACAACCAGGCCGTCCGCGGCTCTCACCACGGCGAACGGGAGCGACCGGCCCGCCGCCTGATCGGCGAGGGCGCGTTCGATGTACTCGTGGGACGCCTGGACCCCGTGGGGGACGGGGGTGAAGGCGTAGGTCGTACGATCCTCGGCCCCGGCCATGGCCAAGGCCTCGGCGTGGTGCGGGGCGAGGGGCTCCAGCCGCACGGTGCGGCCGGCGAGGAGTACGGGTACGGGCACGGAGCCTTCGGTCCTTCTGGGCGGTGGGGTGGTTGTACAGTCTGCGCTCCTGACGTCACCCCCCGCGCAAAACGTGGGTGAAAGGCAACGCGATGTCAGGTGAACGCGAGTGGCTCAATGTAGCCCGATAACGGGCTCGCATGAACCCCCAAAATGGCAACGGCGCGGCCATGTTTTTCGACGGCCCCCCGGACGGCCGCCCCGGAGATCGCCGAACACCGTTTTTATCACCTCTGACCTGCGAAGATGTCCGCGGGCCGGGTTGCCGCCGAACACCCGCCCGGCGCGCCCCCGCGGGCGGCCGTCAACCGGATGTTGCCGGACATCCCGCCGGGGGTGGCGGCAGCGGTCCGACGGACCTCCGCCGGCGCCGAAGTGGCCCGCTGGAAGGTGGGTCGATTGGACCACTCTCACGGGCCACTCCACTGATGGAATGAACGGGTGACGACACGGATACTCCCCGCGCCCGGAGCCCCCCGCCGGCTCGCCGCAGCCCAACTGGCCAACTCGGTCGGCGACGGCGCCTACTACGTCTGTTCGGCCCTCTACTTCACCCGCGTGGTCGGCCTCTCGCCCGCCCGGATCGGCCTCGGCCTCACCCTCGCCTGGGCCGTCGGCTCGGTCGCCGGCGTCCCGCTCGGGGCGCTCGCCGACCGGCGCGGCCCCCGCGGCACCTCCGTGCTGCTCGCCCTGGCCACCGCCGCCTGCGTCGCCTCGTTCCTCGTCGTCCGCTCGTACGGGGCCTTCCTGGCCGCCGTCACCTGCTACGCCACCGCCCAGTGCGGGCTCGCCGCAGCCCGCCAGGCCCTGCTCGCCGGAGTCGTCCCCGCCGAGCAGCGGACGGGCGTCCTGGCCCACCTCCAGGCCGTGCTCAACGCCGGCCTCGCCCTGGGCGCCGCTCTGGGCGGCCTCGCCCTCGGCGCCGGCACCGAGCGGGCCTTCCTGGCGGCGCTCGCCCTCGACGCCGTGACCTTCCTCGTCTGCGCCGGCTTCCTGCTCCGCCTGCCCCGGGTGGCGCACGCGCCGGGGCCGGTGGCGGGGGAACCGCGGCTGGAGGTGCTCCGGGACCGGCCCTACGCCCTGGTGACCCTGCTGAACGCGGTGCTGCTGCTGCGGATGCCGCTGCTCAGCCTGGCGATCCCGCTGTGGATCGTGGAGCGCACCAGCGCCCCCGGCTGGCTCGTCTCGGCGCTGTTCGTGCTCAACACGGTGGCCGTGATGCTGTTCCAGGTCCGGACGGCCCGGCCGGTGACCGACCTGGACGCGGCGAGCCGGGCGGTGCGGGTGTCCGGTCTGGTCATGGCCGCCTCCTGCGCGGTGTTCGCGCTCTCGGCGCTGCCCGGGGCCGGCTGGGCGGCCGCGGCGCTGCTCGTCGCGGGCGCGGTGCTCCAGGCGGACGGGGAGATGCGGCAGTCCGCCGGGTCCTGGCAGATCGGCTTCTCGCTGGCCCCCGCCGAGCGGATCGGCCAGTACCAGGGGTTCTTCGGAACCGGCGTGCCGATCGCCCGGACCCTCGGCCCCACCGTGCTCACCTCCCTGCTCCTGCTGTGGGGGATCCCCGGCTGGCTGCTGCTCGGCGCCGTGCTGATGGCCGCCTCGTACGCCATGGGTCCGGCGGTCCGCCGGGCGCGGGCCGGCCGGCCGGGGACCGGGCCGACCCGCGGCGGCGCGGCGGCGGGGGAGTCGGCGCCGCAGGGGGCCGGGGCGGGCGCCGTCGGCGACGCGTCCGCCGCCTGAGATCATCTTCGCCATGGACATGGACGACGTACTGCGCCGCCTGGCGGCCGTGGGGCCGTTCTTCGCCGTCCCGTACGGACCCGAGCCGCCCGGCGCCGGCTTCCGGCCCCTCACCGCGCTGTACGGGGACCACCTCGGGCCGTACGTGGCCGAGGTGGGCCGGCGGATCGGCAGCGGCCCCGGCCGGGTGGCGGCGTCGACCGCGCAGTTCGGGATCGCCTCGCGGCTGTGGTCCCTGGGCCTCGGCTGCGCCGCGCTGGGCGGGCGGGTGCCGGACCTGGCGCCCGACCGGGTGTGGTGGCGGCTGCCCGCCGCCGGATCGCTGGAGCTGTGGCTGCCCGCGCCCGGCGAGGGGGGCCGGCCGGCGGCGGAGCTCGGGGCGACCGTCCTCGGCAACCTGGAACCCCTCGGGGCGGGACTGCGGGAGCGGTACGGGGTGTCGCCGCAGGTGCTGCGCGGCAACGCCGCCTCCGGGCTGGTGGGCGCGCTGCGGGTGCTCCTCGACCGGGTGCCGGGCGGCGCGGCGGTCGGCCTGGCGGCCGGCCTGCTGGCCGAGGACGGGCCGCTCGGCGGGACCGGCACCTTCCTCCACGAAGAAGGGCTCGGGGTGGCCTTCGTACGGCGCAGCTGCTGCCTGTACTACAAGGTGCCCGGTGGTGGTCTGTGCGGGGACTGCGTGCTGCGGACCAGGCCCCGGTCCCGGTAGGCGCGGGCGGGGCGGGGTGGAGCGGGAACGGCGCAGGCCACCGGGGCGGATCGCCGCTCCCGATGGCCTGCGTACGTGCGTTCGTGCAGCCGTGCGTGGGGTCACGCGCGGGTCGTCCTGCCTCAGAAGGTGAGGTTCCAGGCGTCGATCCGGCCGGTGTCGCCGCCCGCGTTGTCGTTCACCCGGAGCTTCCACGTGCCGTTCGCCACCTCGGAGGAGGCGTTGAGCGTGTAGACCTGGTTGATGTTGTCGGTGCCGCCACCGGCGCGGTTGTGCAGCGTGTACACGGAGCCGTCCGGGGCGATGAGGTCCACCTTCAGGTCGCCGATGTAGGTGTGCACGATCTTCACGCCCACCTTGAGGGTGGCCGGCGCGTTGCCGGTGACGCCGCTGACGGTGATCGGGCTCTCCACGGTGGTGTTGTCGCCGATGGCGAAGTCACCGAGGTTCTCGAAGTACTTGCCGGGCGGCGGCGTGCTGCCGACGGCCTTCAGGGCGTCGACCTGGCCCTCGCCGAAGAACCCGTTGTTGGCGGTGGTGCCGGTGCAGCGGCCGTCCGCCGGGCAGGCGATGTCGTTGGCCTGGGTGGCCAGCTTCTCGCGGATCTGCGCCGGGGTGATGCCCGGGTTGGTGCTGGCGATCAGCGCGGCGACGCCCGTCACGTGCGGGGAGGCCATCGAGGTGCCGCTCATGGTGCTGTACTTGCCGCCGGGGACGGTGGAGTAGACGTTGCTGCCCGGGGCGGAGACGTCGATGATGCCGCGGCCGAAGTTGGAGAAGGAGGCCTTCGTGACGCCGTCGCCGTTGGCGGCGACCGTCACCACGCCCGGCAGCTCGGTCGGGATGTCCATGCAGGCGTTGGTGATGGTGCGGGTGACCGGCGTGGAGTCGTTCGGGCTGGCGCTGTCCGTCGTCTTGTTGGCGAGGTCGTAGTTCTCGTTGCCCGCCGCGGCGACCTGGAGCGAACCCTTGCCCTCGGCGTACGCCTGGGCGCGCCGGACGCCCTCGATGATGGCGGCCTGGTCGGCGTTGTCCGGGCAGTTGAACTGCCACGGGTCCGTGTAGTAGCTGTTGTTGGTGACCTTGAAGCCGTGGTCGCCGGCCCACACGAAGCCGCAGATGGTGTTCTCGGCGAAGAAGAGCGAGGTGTTCGGCTCGGCGATGCGGACCGAGGAGATCTTCACGCCCGGGGCCACGCCGACGACGCCCTTGCCGTTCTTGGCGGCCGCCACCGTACCGGCCACGTGCGTGCCGTGTTCGCCGACGTCCCGCCAGGCGCCGGCGCGGGTGTCGGGCTTGCCGTAGGCGCAGGAGACCGAGTCGGCGGCGTTGAAGTTCGGGGCCAGGTCCTGGTGCTGGTCGTCCACACCGGTGTCGAGGATGCCGACCTTGACCGCGGACGAGCCGGTGGTCACGGCCCAGGCCTGGTCGGCCTTGATCTGGCTCATGTCGGCGCGGACGGGCTCGCCGGCCGGGGTCGTCGACTGCGACGGGTTGGCGGGCAGCGCCGGGTTGTAGGCGTCGGCCGGGACGTCCGAGGTGCGGGTCGCGCCCACCTGCTGCACGCCGCTGACGCCGCGCAGGGCGGTCGCGAAGTCGGCGGAGGAGGAGTGGGCGACGATCACGCCGATGGCGTCGAACGTCGAGAAGACGGTGCCGCCGTTGGCGGTGATGGCCGAACGCACGGCCGAGTTGTCACCGGGGGCGGTGATCACGAGGTAGGCGCGGGTGCCGGCGGCCCAGGTCGCACTCTGGGAAGCCGACGCCGCAGCCGGAGCCTTGGCCGGGGCCTTGGCGGGGGCGGACGGCACCACGGGGGTGCCGGCGAACGCCGCCGGGGCCCCGAAGGCCAGGGCCGCGCCGAGCGACGCGGCCAGAACGAGGGTACGTCGGGGTCGGCTGGATATGTGGGGTATCAATGCGTCCTCCGATGACCCGGTGCGCGGATGGCAGTTACCGGGCCGTACGAAACGAGTGGTGGACGCAAGATGTCAGACGCGTGCCCCTCGGGGGAAGTACCTTTTAGCGCAGCCGAATTGAAGCTCGAATGGCTGAAAACGATCGGTGGAATCGGTAGAACCGCAGGCCGGCCGGGCCGGGTGCCGCGGGGGCGGTCCCTGCCCGGCCGACCCTGTGGCCGGGACCGGCTACGCCGGCACCCCGTCCTTGGCGGCGGCCGACTGGCCGGGTACGGAGGGGGGTTCCGTACCGTGACCGTCGTCGACCAGCGTGGTCTCGTCGAACTCCAGACGACCCGCGAGGACTTCGGTGGCCCGCTCGCGGTCGAACTCCTTGGTCCAGCTGCCGATGAGCACCGTGGCCACCGCGTTGCCCGCGAAGTTCGTCAGCGCGCGGGCCTCGCTCATGAACCGGTCGATGCCCACGATCAGTCCGACGCCCTCGACCAGCTCCGGCCGGTGCGTCTGGAGTCCGCCGGCCAGGGTGGCCAGTCCCGCACCGGTCACCCCGGCGGCGCCCTTCGACGCGATGATCATGAACAGCAGCAGCGAGACCTGCTCGCCCAGGGCGAGCGGCTTGCCCATGGCCTCCGCGACGAACAGCGAGGACATCGTCAGGTAGATCGCGGTCCCGTCCAGGTTGAAGGAGTAGCCCGTCGGTACGGTGATGCCGACCACCGGCTTGGAGACGCCCAGGTGCTCCATCTTCGCGATCAACCGCGGAAGGGCCGATTCGGACGAGGAGGTGGACAGGATCAGCAGGAACTCCCGGCCCAGGTACCGCAGCAGCGCGAGGACGTTGATCCCGGTGCACACCCGCAGCAGGGCGCCGAGCACGACGAACACGAACAGCAGACAGGTCGTGTAGAAGCCGATCATGATGACGGCCAGCGACTTCAGTGCGTCGATCCCCGTCGCCCCGACCACCGCGGCGATCGCGCCGAACGCACCCACCGGCGCCGCCCACATGATCATCGCGAGCACCCGGAACACCAGCTTCTGCACGTGCCCGATCCCGCGCAGCACCGGCTCGCCCGCCGGACCCATGGCCTGCAGCGCGAACCCGCACAGCAGCGCCACCAGCAGGGTCTGCAGCACCTGGCCGCCGGTGAAGGCGGACACCAGCGTGGTCGGGATGATCCCGAGCAGGAACTCCGGCGTGCTCTGCGCCCCGCCCGCCTTGGCCTGGGCCTCGCCCGCGTGCTTCGCCGCCTCCGTCAGGTGCAGGCCGCTGCCCGGCTCCAGCAGGTTCCCGACCAGCAGGCCGATGGCCAGCGCCACCGTGGACATGATCATGAAGTAGCCGAGGGCGAGACCGCCCACGGCGCCCACCTTCGCCGCCTTGCGGACCGACCCGATGCCCAGCACGATCGTGCAGAAGATCACCGGCGAGATCATCATCTTGATCAGGTTCACGAAGCCGGTACCGAGCGGTTTGAGCTCCACGGCCACGCCGGGAGCGGCGAAGCCGAGGGTGATGCCGAGCAGCACCGCGGTGATCACCGCGATGTACAGGTAGTGGGTCTTGTCGCGTCTGGCGGCCACGTTCGCCTCCTGGTGGTGAAAATCGTCCCGCCAGACCATCGCCCAGTACTGTGAGCCCGGTCACCGTTGCGTTCATTGAGTTCTCGCCGCGGTGCACACTGAGCGCCATGCTCCGCCTCCCCCGTCCGCCGCGCAGCCTCGCCGGCCAGCTCTTCGCCATGCAGGTGCTGCTCGTCGCCGTGGTCGTCGCCGGCTGCGCCGTCTTCGCGTACGCCACCGCCCGCGGGCAGGCCGAGGACGCCGCCCGGCGCCAGGCCGGGGCCGTGGCCCGCGCCGTCGCCGACTCGCCCGCCGTCCTCGACGCCGCGCGCGGGGCCGCGCACGGCGGCGATCCGACGGCCCGCCTCCAGCCCTACGCCGAGCGCGTCCGCGTCGACTCGGAGGTGGACTTCGTGACGATCATGGCCCCGGACGGGCGGCGCTGGACCCACCCCGACCCGCGCCGCATCGGCGAGCCCTTCCTCGGCAACACCGCGCCCGCCCTGCGCGGCGAGACCTTCAGCGAGACCTACACCGGCACCCTCGGCCCGTCCATGCGCGTGGTCACCCCGATCCTGGACGACGGCCGGGTCGTCGGCATGGTCAGCGCCGGCATCACCGTCCGCGTGATCAGCGCCCGGCTCGCGGCGCAGCTGTCCGCCGTCGTCTGGGTCGCGGCCGGGGCCCTCGCCCTCGGCGCGGTGGGCACCTACGTCGTCAACGCCCGGCTGCGCCGCCACACCCACGGCATGAACGCGACCGAGCTGAGCCGCGTCTACGACTACCACCAGGCGGTTCTGCACGCCGTCCGCGAGGGGCTGCTGATGCTCGACGGGCAGCGCCGGATCACCCTGATCAACGACGCCGGCCGCGAACTGCTGGGCCTGCACGGCGACGTGCGCGGCAGCTCGATCGCCGACCTCGGCCTGCCGCCGCCGCTGACCGGGGCGCTGCTCGCCGACCGGCCCCGGGTGGACGAGGTGCACCTGACCGCGGAGCGGGTGCTGGTCCTCAACAGCGCGCCCGTCGCGGGCGGCGGCCGCCGCGGCACCGTGGTCACCCTGCGCGACCACACCGAACTGCAGTCCCTCACCGGGGAGCTGGACCACGAGCGCGGGTTCACCCAGGCGCTGCGGTCGCAGGCCCACGAGGCGGCCAACCGGCTGCACACCGTGGTCTCGCTCATCGAACTGGGCCGCGCGGACGAGGCGGTGGACTTCGCCACCGCCGAACTCCAGCTGGCCCAGGCCCTCACCGACGAGGTGGTCACCGCCGTCGGCGAGCCCGTGCTGGTGGCGCTACTGCTCGGCAAGGCCGCCCAGGCGCACGAGCGCGGGGTCGAGCTGGTCGTGACGCGGGACAGCCGCGCGGTCGGATCCGGCCGCGGCGCCCCGGGGGTCCAGGCGCTCCCTGCCCGCGACCTGGTCACCGTCCTCGGCAACCTCCTCGACAACGCCGTGGACGCGCTGACGGGCGTCCCCGGGGCCCGGATCGAGGTCACGGTGCGTCCCGAGGAGGACGGGCTGCTGATCCGCGTGGCCGACAACGGCCCCGGGCTGCCCGAGGGGGCCGCGGCCGAGGTGTTCCGGCGGGGCTGGTCGGGAAAGGGGGAGGGGCGTGGGCTCGGCCTCGCGCTCGTCCGGCAGGTGGCCGTGCGGCACGGCGGCAGTGCGGACGCCGCCGAAGTCCCGGGCGGGGGAGCCGAGTTCACCGTACGACTGCCCATCGGGAAAGGGGTGCCGGCATGACCGGGACGGGTGCGGGCCGGGGGCCCGCGGTGCGCGTGCTGGTGGTCGAGGACGATCCCGTCGTCGCCGACGCGCACGCGCTGTACGTGGGCCGGGTGCCCGGCTTCAGCGTGGTCGGCGCCGTCCACTCGCTGGCGGAGGCCACCCGGGTGCTGGAACGCACCGGGGTCGACCTGCTGCTGCTCGATCTGGGCCTGCCCGACGGCCACGGGCTGCGCTTCGCGCGCGGGCTGCGGGCCGCCGGGCATCCGGTCGACGTGATCGTGGTGACCTCGGCGCGGGACCTGGCCGTGGTCCGCGAGAGCGTCTCGCTCGGGGTGGTCCAGTACGTACTGAAGCCCTTCGCCTTCCCGACGTTGCGCGAACGGCTGCTGCGCTACGCCGAGTTCCGCGCCACGGCGGGGGAGGCGGCGGGACAGGACGACGTGGACCGGGCGCTGGCGGCCCTGCGCACCCCGCTCCCCGCCGAGCTCCCGAAGGGGCTCAGCGCGCCGACCCTGGACCGGGTCGCCGCGCTGCTGCGGTCCTCACCCGAGGGGCTGACCGCGGCCGGGGCGGCGGAGGCGGCCGGGATCTCGCGGATCACCGCCCGCCGCTACCTGGAGCACCTGGTGGACACCGGGCGTGCGGACCGCACCCCCCGGTACGGCCAGGTGGGCCGCCCCGAGCTGCACTACCGCTGGCTGGCGGCGGCCGCGGCCGGCTCGGTGTCGAAGGTGTAGAACTTGCGGTGGTCGAGCATGTCGGCCGGGGTGACGTCGTTCCACGGCCGCATGGTGTCGTTCAGGTCCACCACGTTCGCCGTGCCGGCGGCGGGCAGGTAGGGCGACTGCGGGTGGCGGGCCTGCCACTCGGCCCACAGCTTGTCGATGTAGGCGTGGTGCATCCAGAACACCGGGTCGTTGGGGGAGACGCCGGTGGCCATCTGCCCGCCGACCCACACGTGGACCCGGTTGTGCAGGTTGGCGCCGCGCCAGCCCTCCAGGTTGTTGCGGAAGCCGTTCGAGGAACTGTTCCACGGGGCCATGTCGTAGACCGGCATGTTCAGGACCGCGTCGACCTCGGCCTTGGTCGGCAGTTCGGCCACGCCGGAGCCGAGCGAGCGCCGCAGGTACGCGCGCCCGTCCACCCGTACGTTGATCGGGAACTTCCCGGCCGCGTACGCGAACGGGCCGTCCATGACCTGGCCGTCACGGGCCCGGCCGGTGCCGCCCATGAAGTCGGCGGACCAGATCGAGGCGCGGGAGGTGCGGTCCGTGGTCCAGTCCCAGTACGGCAGGGCGACCTTCGGGTCCACCTTCTGCAGTTCGGTCTCGAACTCGATCAGGAAGCGGCGGTGCCACGGCAGGAAGGACGGGGAGCGGTGGCCGACCCGGTCGCCGGAGTCGGTGTCGCTCATGATGAAGCCGTTGTGCGTGGTGACGAACCGGTCGTAGGCGCCGGTGCGCTTGAGCTCGATCAGCGCGTTGGTGAAGGCGCGCTTCTCCTCAGCGGTGAGGGAGGCCTGGTTCTTGCGGACGGTCATGCCGGGCCTCCCATGGGCGCGAACGGGGCGAGGACGGCGCCCTGCAGCTCGCGCACGGCGGCGCGGGCGAGCGTGCGGGGATCGGTGAAGGTCTCGTAGTGGTTGACCACGCTGATCCAGGTGCCGTCGGCGTTGCGCATCACGTGGAGCTCGCGGCCGTCTATGAGGACCGTGGGCAGTCCGGCGGAGTGGCCGCCGCCATGGTCGCCGTGGCCGCCGTGGTGGCCGCCTCCGGCGGGGCTGATCTGGATGCGGCGGCCCTGGTACACCTCGTCGACCGCGCCCACGGGTTGCGTGGTACGGGAGTCGGTGACGGCTGCGTGCGCGGTGGCGCCGGCTATGCCGAGAGCGGTGAGTGCGCCGGCGGTGGTGCCCAAGGCCTGCCGGCGGGTGATCTTGTTCATGGCCCGAAGAGTTATCAGGCCGTCACAGAGAGTTGACAGCTATCCGGACATGAATGGATAAGTTGCCAATAGAACAAGTTGGTCGATCTTCCCGTCCCGGTCGGTTCGAACGCCCGGAACGGGAAGATCATCGGAAATCATCTTACTGGACAGTAATTTCTTCTGCTGCGGCCGACCGGGTATGTGCGGGGTCACATCGCGGAGACGGCTGGAACTCGAGGCAGAGATATGGGGGTTATGTCCCCTATAGTCCGAACATGGCTCTTCATGAGACGAAGGACGCCGGCGACGCCGACACCGAAGCGGATGTGTTCACGTCCGTCCTGAGCGGCCAGGTCCTCCCCAAGTACCGCATGCCCGAAGACCATTCGCCCTCCGAGGTGGTCTACCAACTCCTCCACAACGAGCTGCTCCTCGACGGCAACGCCGCCCAGAACTTCGCGACCTTCTGCACCACCTGGTCCGACGACGGCGTGCACAAGCTGATGAACGAGTGCCTCGACAAGAACATGATCGACAAGGACGAGTACCCGCAGACCGCGGAGATCGAGGCCCGCTGCGTCAACATCCTGGCCGACCTGTGGAACTCCCCGGCGGGGGCGGGCCCCGGCACCGGCTGCTCCACGACGGGCTCCAGCGAGGCCGCCATGCTCGGCGGACTCGCCCTCAAATGGCGTTGGCGCACCCGCCGGAAGGCCGAGGGCAAGTCCACGGACCGGCCCAACCTGGTGTGCGGGCCGGTGCAGGTCTGCTGGGAGAAGTTCGCCCGCTACTTCGACGTGGAGCTGCGCCAGGTCCCGGTGGAGGAGGGCGCGACCGGCCTGCAGGCGCACCAGCTCGCCGAGTACGTGGACGAGAACACCATCGGCGTGGTCGCCATCCTCGGCGTCACCTACACCTGCACCTACGAGCCCGTCGCCGAGATGGCCGCCGAACTCGACCGGATCCAGCGCGAGTCCGGCTGGGACGTGCCGATCCACGTGGACGGGGCCAGCGGCGGGTTCGTCGCCCCGTTCCTCCACCCCGACGTCGTCTGGGACTTCCGGCTGCCGCGCGTCGCCTCCATCAACACGTCCGGGCACAAGTACGGGCTGGCGCCGCTCGGCGTCGGCTGGATCGTGTGGCGCACCGCGGACCTGCTGCCGCCCGAGCTCGTCTTCGACGTGGACTACCTGGGCGGCGACATGCCGACCTTCGCCCTCAACTTCTCCCGCCCCGGCGGCGAGGTCATCGCCCAGTACTACCTGTTCCTGCGGCTCGGCCGCGGCGGCTACCGGCGGGTCCACCAGGTGTGCGCCGACACCGCCGCCTACCTCGCGGGCGAGATCGAGGCGATGGGCCCGTTCACCCTGCTCTACGACGGCCAGGGCGCGCTGCCCGCCGTGTCCTACCGGCTCACCGATCCCGCGTCGGCGGGCTTCACCCTCTACGACATGTCCGACCGGCTGCGGATGCGGGGCTGGCAGGTGCCCTCGTACCCGCTGCCCGCGAACCGCGACGACACCGTCATCCAGCGCGTCCTGATCCGCCACGGGGTGACCCGGGACCAGGTCGCCCTGCTCGTCGAGGACCTGCGCCGCGCCGTCGAGCACCTCAAGGCCGCACCCCCGCCCCAGTCGCCGGTCCAGCCCCGCTCGGGCTTCCACCACTGAGCGGCCGGCCGGCGGGCCGGGCGTCAGCGTGCCGCGCCGCTCCGGGGCCGGGCCCCGCCCCGGCTCCGGTCCCGGCGGGTCCCGGGGGTCCCGCGGGCGGCGGTGCGGCGGGCGACGAAGCCGGTCAGGCCGGCCAGCGTCAGGCAGAGCGGCGAGTACAGGGCCAGGTCCCAGTGCCGGTAGACCTCGGGTGCGGAGCCCGGGCCCAACCCGGAGGCGACGAGGCCGCCCGCCCCGCGGGCGGCCAGCACCCCGGCGAGCGTCCACAGCCCGGCCCGGTTGAGCCGCTCCGGCCCGACGGTCCGGGCGATCCTGCCGTTGCTGAGGACGAGGTACCCGGCCGCGCCCAGGACCGCGGCCACGGCCAGGGTCAGCGGAGCGGGGGGCAGCCGGTCCTCGGACACCCCCACGACCGTCTCGGCGAACTCGGCCGCCGATCCCAGGGGCCACGGGTCGACGGTCCACAGCGCGTGCAGCGCGCCCGCGGCGAACAGGCACGTGGCGGCAACCCCCGCAGCCGCCCTGACACCGGTTTCCGTGCGCGCGTTCTGATCGGCGGGCATGTCGGTCCCCTTCCCCGAAAGGCGTTCCATACAGTGCTGTATGGATGATCCGTACAGTAGCGTACGGATCATGGCGAAGGGCAAGGTCACCCGGGACGACTGGACGATGGCGGCGCTCGCCGCGCTCGCCCGGGGAGGCGTCGCCGCGGTGGCGGTGGACGTGCTCGCGAAGGAGCTGGCCGTCAGCCGCGGCAGCTTCTACTGGCACTTCAAGAACCGCGAGGCACTGCTCGTCGCCGCGCTCGAAGCATGGGAACGGCTGGCCACCGGCGAGGTCATCGAGGAGGTCGAGGCGCAGCCGGACCCGCTGGAACGGGTCAGGGCGCTGTTCGCCGTCGCCCTCGGGAGCGAGGAGATCGCCGGCCTGGAACCGGCCATCGTCGCCCAGGTCGACCACCCGGCCGTCGCCGAGGTCCTCCAGCGGGTCACCCGTACCCGGCTGGACTACCTCGCCGCCCTTTTCGCCGACCTCGGGCTGCCGCCCCGCAGCGCCCGGCAGCGCGCGGTGGCCGCGTACGCCGCCTACCTCGGCTGGATCGAGCTGCGCCGGGCCGTGCCCCACACGGCCCCGGAGACGGTGGCCGACGGGGAGGGCGCGGCGGAGGCCCTGGAGCACCTGGTCGAGATGATCACGGCGGGCATTCCCCGGGGTTGATGCGCCTGCAGGCCGGTGGGCCGGTGGGGCAGCGGGCCTGTGGATCAGCCGGAGGCCGACCAGCGCATGCCCAGCGCGTCCAGGGCGGCGACGCGCTCCGGGGCGAGGGCGGCCGCACGGGAGCGCTGGTTGGCGATCCAGGAGCCCAGGCGCACCTCCTGCCCGCCGACCCGCTCCACGTGCGCGCGGGGCACCCGCAGGTGCTGCTCCCGGGCGTGGAACTGCCGGGCCGCGTCCAGGTGGTCCGCCCACTTCTCGGCCTGGCTGCGCCGCGGTCGGGGGCGTTCGGCCGCGCCCGCCGCGGTCACGCCCAGCGTGTGCTCCAGCAGCCAGCGCTGGGCCCAGCCCAACCCCTCCCACCCGAGCCGCTGGGCGCGGACCCAGCGGCCCAGGTCCTCGCCCTGGACGAGCACCTCGCCGGGGCCGAGCGGGAGGCGGCCGCCCGCGTCCAGATGGACCCGGGTCAGGTGGAACGCCCGCTGCCAGGACACCTCCCAGGCCGGGCACCAGGACGCGTCGACGGCCTCCAGGGCCTCCCGACGCTCCTCCGACAGCGAGCCCGGGCCCTCGCGGCGGGCCGCGGCCCGCTGGTTCTTCACCCAGATCCCGACCGGCGCGCCCCGCCAGGTGGCGTCCGCGGGCGGCAGCAGGTGGCCGTGCTCCGCCGCCCAGCCGCGGGCGGCGGCGAGCCCCTCCTCGAACGCCACGTCGAAGTGGCTCCACACCATGCCGAGCTCGTCGAGCTGTGCGGCCCGCTCCCGGCCGAGGGTGCCGCGGCGGTGGTTCCGGCGCGCGTCCGCGATCCACTGGCCGAGCGGGAACCGGGCCAGTCCGGGCGGCCAGGCCCCGGCGCCCGGCTGCGGCTGCTCGGGCACCCGGAAGGCGAACGGCACCTTGAGGTCCCCGGTCTCCGCGGCGTAGATCCGGGCGGCCTCCACCCCGCGCCGCCAGTGCTCGTGCTCCGGGCGCAGCACCCGCAGCCGGATGAACGCCGCCAGCAGCGCCGGGTCCCGGGGCGTGGAGAAGCTCAGCAGCGCCTGCGCGCCGACGCGCAGCCCGGACCCCGGTACGGACTCCATCGCCGCGCGGCCCGGCCGGCTCGGCGCCTGCTGCTGGGCCAGGGCCTCCACGAGCCGCGTGTCGTGGGCCCGCAGTGCCTCCAGCAGCCGTGCGAGGTCCCCGTATGCCCGTGAGGTCAGCATCGACTCGGGAGTCTCGCCCGGGCCCAGCAGCACCGGCACCACCAGGGACGCGACCTTGCCCTCGCCGGGCCGGATGCGCAGTGCCCGTCCGACCGCCTGGACCAGGTCGGGCATGGAACCGCGTACGTCCGCCCAGAAGACGGAGTCGCACTCCTTGGTGTCCACGCCCTCGCCGAGCACCCGGACACTGCCGAGGAAGGCCTTGTCGGCGACCCCGTGGGAGGCGAACTCGGCCAGGACGCGCCGCCGGTGCACGGCCGGGTGCTGGCCGCACAGCCAGTCCGCCCAGACCGAGCGCGGGTACGCGGGCCCGGTGTCCGCCCGGTTCCCACCGCCGGCCGCTGCCGCCGTGTGCATTCGCTCCGCGACCGCCGGCAGCCCGGCCGCGAACGCCTCGGCCTCGCGCGTGAGGTGGTGGAAGACGAGGGTCCGCCCGAAGCCCTGGTCGGCGGCGGCCTTCAGCAGGGCCGCCTGGAGGGCCGCGAGGCGGACCCCGCGCACCTCGTCCGAGCGGCCGTCGGCGCCCAGCAGCACCGCCGCCTGGAACGCGGGATCGCTGACGTCGACGCACACCACCCGGTACGGGGCGCAGATCCCCCGGTCGATGGCGTCGGCCAGGGTCAGGGTGTGGCAGCGGGCGCCGAAGGGGCCGTCCGGGTCGTCCTCCATCGACGCGACGAGTGCGCCGCGGCCCCGGACGCCGGCGCCTGCGGCCTCTTCGGCGGAGCCCTCCGGTCCGGACGCCCCGGGCTCCTCGCCGTCCTGCCAGACCCGGGGCGTGGCCGTCATGTAGAGCCGTCGAAGGGCGGGGATGCGGGTGTTGTCGTGGACGACGGCCCACGGCTTGCCGATCCGCCCGGACGTGCGGTGCGCCTCGTCGACCACCACCAGGTCCCAGCAGGGCAGCCCGGCTGCGTGCGCGCTCTCGATCGTGCCGAGACCCAGCGAGGCGTACGTGGCGAACACCGTCACCCGGTCGACCCGGTCGGCCGGGCCGCGGCCCCAGCGGGCCAGTTCGGCCGGATCCGTGGTGGCGGGCACGCCCGCCTCCTCGGCGCGCAAGGAGCACACCGCGAAGGCCCGGCCGGTGCGGCCGCCCGCCCGCCAGGCGGCGACCGTCTGCACGAGCAGGTCGAGGGAGGGGACGAGCACCAGCACCCGCGCGGCCCCCAACTCCTCGGCCGCGCGCACGGCGACCAGCGACTTGCCGGAGCCGGTCGCCATGATGACCTGGGTGCGCAGCCCGGCCTCGGGCAGCCTCCCCCCGGCGGGCAGCGCCAGCGCCCGCACGACGGCGTCGACCGCCTCGCGCTGGTGCGGACGCAGCTCCTGCCGCGCGGTACGTGCCACCACGCCTCCCCGTCTTCCTGCGAGCTGCTCGTCAAGTGCCCGCTGATCTGCTCGTTCCGCTCCAGGTCCTATCCTGCCGCGAAGCTGAAGCAGCCGCGGGGAAGGCGGCGGGGGCGGCGCGGCGTCACCGGGCGCCGAAGTTCTGCGTCCACCAGGGGCCGCCGGAACCCTGGTGCATTCCCACGCCTATGTCCTTGAACGAGCAGTTCAGTATGTTCGCCCGGTGGCCGGCGCTGTTCATCCAGGAGTCCATCACCGACTCGGGCGTCTGCTGGCCCTTGGCTATGTTCTCCCCGTACGTGGACCAGCGGTACCCGGCAGCCGTCGTCCGGTCGCCCGGATCGCTGCCGTCGGGGCTGGTGTGCGCGAAGAAGTTCCGGCCCGCCATGTCGTCGGAGTGCGCCTGAGCGGCCGACCGCAGCTGCGCGTCGTCCCTGAGCGGGCCGCAGCCGGCCTTCGCCCGCTCGGCGTTGACCAGGGCCACCACCTGGCCCACGGGCCCCTGGGGTGCGGGCCCCGGGATCGGGTCCGAGGTGCGGGGCGCCGTCTTGGACGGGGTCGGCTTCGGGCTCGGGCCGGCGCCGTCGGCGGAGGGGCTCGGCGAGGCGGACGCCGACCAGGAGGGGGACGCGGAGGCCGGGGCGGAGGCGGAAGCGGACGGCGAGGCCGCCCCCGACGCCGTGGCGGCCGCCGACTCCGGAGCCGAGAGCGCGTTCACCGGGGCGGCGGTGTCCCGGCCGTCCTCGCCGCCCGAGCCGGGGAAGCCGCCGAGGTAGGCGAGCCCGCCGCCCGCGACGCACGCGGCGAGCACCGCACCGCCGACCGCCCGGCGGCGGCTGCGCCTGCGCCTGCGCAGCAGACTGCGGCCGCCCGTCACGGCCGCGTCCGGGTCCGGTTCCGTGTGCGGGAGGCCGCCCTGCGCGGAAACGGTGGGGACCAACTGCGTGGCCGCGTCGGCCAGCTCCGTACCGCCGAATCCCGCGCCGCCGGAACCCGTACCGCCGGAGCCCGGGTGGCCGAGGCCGGAGCCGCCGAGCCCGGTACCGCCGTCGCCGCCCGTGTGAAGGGCATCCCCCGGATGGCCGGAGCCGCCCGGGTGGGCGCCCGCATAGTCACCCGGGTGGGCGGAGCCGCCCGGGTGGATCGGGTGGGCCGCGCCCGCGGGGGCGAAGCCGCCCGTCGCGGCGGCCGCCGACCGTACGCCGTCCAGCAGGGCCAGCGAGACCGGCACCAGCGCCAGGCCCGCCAGCAGGCCCTCCGCCGGGAGCAGCCCGCCCCACAGCCCCGCGCACCGCATGCACTCCCGCGCGTGCCGGGCTATTCGCTTGCGCCACAGCGTGGACGGGTGCCCGTCCCAGCCGGCCGTCACCGCCTGCAGCATCTCGCACGGGGGCTGCGCGTCCAGGGCCCGCTCCACCACCCGCGCCGACTCCAGCTGGGCCTTCATCCGCTGCACCCGCACCGCCGTGTGCTGCGGGGACAGCTCCAGCGCCGTGGCCACCTCGGCCCGGGTCAGCTCGCCCGCACACTCCAGCCACCACAACGACAGCAGCGCCCGGTCGTCGGGCTCCAGCCAGCGGGTGGCCCGCGCCGTCTCGCGCCGCTGCCCCTCCAACTGCAGCCGTACGACGGTCAGGTCCACGAAGTCGGCGCCGGGGTCGGCGAGTTCCCAGGCGGCCTCCAGGCCGCTCTCCCCGGGCGCGGTACGCCGGGCCTGCCAGTACGCCCGTACGCGGTTCATCGCAATGGCCACCAGCCAGGACCGGAAGCTGTCGTCGGCGCGGAGGGTGCCCAGACCGTCGAGCGCGCGCAGCATCGTGTCCTGCACGACGTCGTCCACGTCGACTGACCCGTTCAGGGCACGCCCGACGACGTTGTAGACGAGCGGTAGGTAGGCGCCGACCAGCTCGTCCTGCGCGCGGGGATCGCCCGCGCGGGCGGCCGCGACCAGCTCTGCCGTGTGCTGTGTAGTCATATGAGGTTCCCTGTCCGTACCGGCGGTCGATGATGCCCGATACCAGGGAGACCGTCGAGCAGCGGCCGGATAACAGTTATTCGGAGGAAGATTTCGAAAACCGGTTTCGGGTGGGCGGGTCGAGGGGCGGCAGTGGCCGGGCAGCGGGGCGCGGGGCGGCCCCGTCGGGTCCCCGGCTTCTGCGGAACCCGGCGACAGGCCAGGGCGGGCCCGATAGGGTCTGCGCAAGGAGTTCCGTCGCGTGGAACGACCGGGGGGTCGCCTCGTGTCCTGCCATCCTTACGCAGCCCTCGCCGCCCAGCGACTGCTGCCGGTGCTGCGCACTCCGGGCGTGGACGACGCCGTCCGCCGGACCGAAGCCCTACTGGCCGCCGGCTGCCGGGTGGTCGAACTGACCACCACGACCCCCGGTTGGGCGCGGGCCGTCGCCCGGGTCGCGCCGCTCGCCGACGCGCACGGCCGCCCCGCGATGATCGGGGTCGGCACGGTCACCGCCGCCGGGCAGGCGGAAGCCGCCCTGGACGCCGGCGCCGCCTTCCTGGTCTCCCCGTACCCGGCCCCCGAAGTCCGGGACACCGCTGCCCGGCGCGGGGCGGTGTTCGTCGAGGGCGGCTTCACCCCCGGCGAGATCGCCGCCGCGGTGCGGTACGCGGGCGCCGCCAAGGTGTTCCCGGCGCACCTCGGCGGCCCCGGCTTCATCCGCTCCCTGGCTGCCGTGCTCCCCGCGGCCGTCCTGCTCCCGACCGGCGGCATCCGGCCCGCCGAGGTCCGGGACTGGCTCGACGCCGGGGCCGCGGCCGTCGGCATCGGCAGCGGCCTGCCGGACGATCCCGCGGAACTGGCCGCCGTCTTCGCGGAGCTGGCGGGCCCGTGCTGCGCCGCCTGCGAGGGGACGGGCCGCTGAGATGCCGGGCGGGTACGCGGACGGTGGCGCGGTGGATGCGGGCGGCGGCCCGGGCGAGGGGTTGGCCGGCACCCTGGACGCAGCCGGGGACGAGGGGGCCGTGGCAGACCCCCGGTACGACGTGGTGGTCCTCGGCGAGGTCCTGGTCGAGATCCACGCCGACACCGCCCTGCGGGCGGCCGCCGACGGCAGCCCGGCCCGGATCTCCTACTCCGGCGACGCCCTGAACGCCGCCGCGGCCGCCGCGGCGGCGGGAGCCCGGACCGCCCTCCTCACCGTCGTCGGCGATGACGAGCTCAGCGTTCCGCTGCTGCGCCGGGTCGCCGAACTCGGCGTGGACACCGCCCACGTCCACCGGGCCCCGCGGCCCAACGGGGCCTACCTCCTCGCTGCCGACACCACAGGCGCCCGCGAGTTCGTCTACTGGCGTACGCACAGCGCCGGATCCACCCTCTCGCCCGGACACGTGGAAGCCTGGCGGAACGTGCTGACCGGAGCCGGGGCCCTCATCACCAGCGGGATCACCGGTGCCCTGTCGGCCGGCAGCGGCGAGGCGGTGGTGGCCGCCGCCGAGACCGTGCACCGGGCAGGCGGGCACGTCTCGTACGACCCCAACTTCCGGCCCCGGCTGACCGGCCGGGCCGCGGCCCGGCAACTGCTGGCGCGGGTCGCCCCGCTGACCGGACTGCTGAAGACCTCCTGCCCCGACGACGCGCTCGCCCTCGTGGGCACCGCCGACCCCGGCGCCGCCGCAGCCCGTTACCGCGCGCTGGGCGCCCGTACGGTCGCGGTCACCGCGGGGGCGGACCGGCTGCTCCTGGACGACGGGACGCGGGCCGAGTACCACTCCGTGCCCGTCAACCCGGCTCCGGTCGACGCCACCGGAGCCGGGGACTGCTTCACCGGCACCGTCACCGCCCGGCTCGCCCTCGGCGACAGCCTCGCCGACGCCGTGGCCCACGGCATCGCCGCCGCGTCCCTGTCGGTCTCCGGGCGGGGCGGCACCGGCCGCGTCCCCACGTTCGCCCAGACCGCGGCCCTGGCCGCCACCCACCGCCGGCGCCGCGCCCCGGGGGACACGCACCCTTAATCGAGTGGATCTTCTCGCCGCGACATGGCATGGTTGTCCTCATCGAAGGGGTGTAGCTCAGCTGGTCAGAGCGTCGGTCTCCAAAACCGAATGTCGCAGGTTCGAATCCTGTCGCCCCTGCCACGGTGAACCGGTGGTTCACGTGTGAAGGCCCAGGTCCGGGTTGGCGGACCTGGGCCTTCGTCATGTCACCGCGCGTTCCGTGGCGTCTGGCAGACTGGTGTGGACCAACTCGGCGGTGCAGGACAGGAAACCGGTGCGAATCCGGTGCGGTCCCGCCACTGTGACCGGCCCGCCTCCCGCGGGCCGGAAGCCAGATACTGACGCACCGCCTCTTCACGTCGACCAGGGGACGAGGATCCCCCGGAGAGGCTTCGCCATGCCGCGTTCCCGCGCCCTGCTGCGTGCACTCGCCCCGATCACCCTGCTGGTACCGCTCGCCGCCTGTGGCGGGTCGAGCGGGGCCGGTCAGGGCGCCGCCCCGGGGAAGGCCGCCGCGCCCGGGTTCCCGTACACCACCGTCAACTGCGGTGTCACCAGCACCTACCAGGCCCCGCCGCAGCGGGCCGTCACCATGAACCAGCACGCCACCGAGCTGCTGCTCGCGCTCGGCCTGCAGGACCGGATGGCCGGGACCGCCTACCTGGACGACGCGGTGCTCCCCGCCTACGAGCCCGCCTACGACCGCATCAAGGTGCTGGCGAAGGAGTACCCGTCCAAGGAGGTGCTCCTCGGCGCCAACCCGGACTTCGTGTACGGCGGTTACTCCAGCGCCTTCGACAAGGCGCAGGGCCGCGACCGCGCGGCGCTCGCCGGGGCGGGCATCGACACCCGGCTCAGCGTGGAGTACTGCACCGACGGCCCGGTCGGCCTGGACCAGCTGAAGACCGAGATCACCGAGGTCGCCCGGACCTTCGGGGTGCCCGAGCGGGGCGAACGGCTCATTGCCGAGGAGCAGCGCCGCATCGACGCCGTCACGGCCCGGGTCAAGGACAGGGGCCGGCCCTCCGTCTTCGTCTACGACTCCGGCCAGGACAGTGCCTTCACCTCGGGCGGCCACGGCATCGGCAACGAGATCGTCTCCTTGGCCGGCGGGACGAACACCTTCGCCGACCTGGGGGACACCTTCGGCGACGTGTCGTGGGAGAAGGTCATCGAGCGGAGGCCCGAGGTCGTCCTCATCTACGACTACGGCGGCACCACCGTCGAGGCGAAGAAGCAGCGCCTGTTGAACGATCCGGCGCTCGCGGAGGTTCCCGCGGTCAAGAACCGGCGGTTCGCCGTGCTGCCGCTGTCCTCGGCCGTCCTCGGCGTGCGCGTCGCCGACGCCGTCGAGTCCCTGGGTCGCCAGCTCCACCCCGACGCCCCGTGACCCGCCCCCGTACGGGTCCTGGCCGCCGCCCGCCCGTCGCCGTGGTCCTGTTCGTCCTGGCCGCCGCGCTCCTCGCGTCGGCCGTGGCGGGGTTGGCCCTGGGGCCGGTCCGGATCGCCCCCGGGCAGGTGCTCGACCTGGTGCTCCGCGGACCCGGTCCGGGCGGCGGGGCGTTCGGCTCCATCGTGTGGGACGTGCGGATGCCGCGGGTGCTCCTCGGCGCCGTCGTCGGTGGCGGCCTCGCGGTGGCCGGCACCGTCCTGCAGGCCCTCGTCCGCAACCAGCTCGCCGACCCGTTCCTGCTGGGTGCCTCCTCGGGTGCTTCGGCCGGCGCGGTCCTCGTCATCGTCCTCGGGGCGGGAGCCGGCACCGCGGGCGCGGGGAGTCTCGCGGGCCTCGCCGGAATCGCGGGCGGGGCCGGGGTGCCCGCGGCCGCGTTCGCCGGGTCGATGTGCGCGCTCGTCGCCGTGTACGCGATGGCCCGGCGCGGCGGGAGCATGACGACCGGGCGGCTGGTCCTCGCCGGCGTCGCCGTCCAGTACGTCCTGTCCGCGCTCACCAGCCTGGTGCTCGTCCTCGCCGCCCGCCCCGACCAGGTGCGGTCCGTCCTCTTCTGGACCCTGGGCGGCCTCGGCGGCGCCCGCCCGGACGAACTGGCCCTGCCCGCGGCGGTGCTGGCCGCCGGCACCGCCCTGTTGATAGCCCTCGCCCGGCCGTTGGACCTGCTGCTGGCGGGGGAGGAGGGTGCGCACACCCTCGGGCTGGACGCGGGCCGCTTCCGCGCCGCCGTCTTCGTCCTCGTCTCCCTCGTCGTCGGGGTGCTCGTGGCGTACAGCGGGGCGATCGGCTTCGTCGGGCTGATGGTGCCGCACGCCGCCCGGATGGTCGTCGGGGCCGCGCACCGGGCCCTGCTGCCGGTCGCCGCCCTCGGCGGGGCGGTGTTCCTGCTCCTGGCCGACCTGATCGCGCGTACGGCGGCGGCGCCCGAGGAGATACCGGTCGGCGTGGTCACCGCCCTGGTCGGCGGACCGTTCTTCCTGTGGATGCTGAGGCGTTCCACGCGCACCGAGGGGGTGCCGGCATGACCGCGGGCGGGCGCGCGCACCCGCTGGACCTCACCGTCGACGGCGTGGGGTACACCACCGGCGGACACACCCTGCTCCACGGAGTGGACCTCACCGCCCGGCCCGGCGAGACGGTCGGCGTGGTCGGCCCCAACGGCAGCGGCAAGACCACGCTGTTGCGCTGCGTGTACGGCACCCTGCGGCCCACCACCGGCCGTGTCCTGCTGGACGGCGCGGACGCGGCGGCGCTCGGCGTCAAACACCGGGCCCGGCGCACCGCGGTCGTCCCGCAGGACGCGACCGGCCTGCTCGGACTGACCGTCCGCGAGGTCGTCGCCATGGGGCGCAGCCCGCACAAGCGGTTCTGGGAGCAGGACGGCCCGGACGACGCCCGGCGCGTCGCCGAGGCCCTGGAGACCGTGGGCGTCGCCGCGTTCGCGGACCGCCCCTTCGACGAACTGTCCGGCGGCGAACGCCAGCGCGCCCTCGTGGCCCGCGCCCTGGCCCAGGACCCCGGCCTGCTCGCCCTGGACGAGCCGACGAACCACCTCGACGTCCGCTACCAGCTGGAGCTCCTGGCCCTGGTGCGCGCCCTGCCCGCCACCGCCGTCCTCGTCCTCCACGACCTGAACCTGGCCGCCGCCTCCTGCGACCGCCTGTACGTCCTGTCGGCCGGCCGACTGGCCGCCTCGGGCCCCCCGTCCGAGGTCCTGACGGAGGAGCTGCTGGCCGAGGTGTACGGGGTACGGACCCGGATCGGCGTCCACCCGGCCACGGGCGTCCCGAACATCGTCTACCTTCCCCTGGACGCGCAGCCGGCGGCCCGCTGACCGGGACCGGCAGCGGGACCGCACCGGGACCGGCAGGACGAGGCCGTGCTCCGCCCGGCGGGGGAGCACGGCCGGCGCAGCGCCTACCCGGCCGCGGTCTCCTGATAGCCGTAGGGGCGGGTGATCAGCTCCAGGGCGTGGCCGGACGGGTCCAGGAAGTAGACCCCGCGGCCGCCGTCGTTGTGGTTGATCTCGCCCGGGTGCTTCTGCTGGGGGTCGGCCCAGTACTGGATCCCGGCCGCCCGGATCTTCTCGTACGAGACGTCGAACTCCGCTTCGGAGACCAGGAAGGCGTAGTGCTGGACGGTGATGGACTCCGCCGGGACGGTCGCGAAGTCCAGGGTGACGCCGTTGGCGGTTTCGACGGGGACGAACGGTCCCCATTCCTCGCCGACCTCAAGGCCGAGGAGGTCGGCGAGGAAGGCGGCGGACTCCCGGTTGTCCCGGGAACGGACGATCGTGTGGTTCAGCATGACTGACATGTGTGAATGCCTCCGCAAGGCACATCACGGGCACCTCCATGCCTCACCCGGTCGGTGACCGACACGCGATGCCGTGATCACGATCCTAGACGTCCGTTCCGGGGGGAGTCCACCGATCGGGCGGGGCGCCCACGCCCCCTACCCGTACACCTCCTTCACGTTGTCCCGGGCCGGGTGCGTGCGGCCCGCCGGGCCCGCCGCGAAGGCGCGGAGCAGGTTCTCCGTCACGCGGGTGGTCAGGGCGCCCGCCCTCGCGTCCAGGCCGTGGTCGGCGCCGCTGCTGCCGTCGCCGGTCGCGTCCAGGGCCTCCACCCAGCGCATGGTTCCGGTGGCGAAGACGCCCGCGCCGCTCGGGACCGTGTAGTACGCGGTGTCCTGGTGGCTGGGCCGGCCTTCGCACACCACCGGGGAGTGCGCCAGGATCTCGATCGGCCGGGGCGTCGGGAAGCCGGTGTTGACCTTGTCGTACTCCACGCCCACCAGGTGGGCGAAGCGGTCGCCCGCCTTGGCGCCGGTGCCCTCGAAGAGCCAGTGCCCCGGGTTGGTCACCACGTACGGGGCGTCCACCGGGTAGCCGTCGTAGATCACGCCGAGGAGCGAGCTCTCCGGGTCGGCGCCCGGCGCCGAACGGAAGTCGGTGGTCGCCGGGTGGCCCCGCTCGTGTCCGGGGTCCCGGTCGTAGGAGGACTTGTAGCAGACGACGGTGCGCTCGGGCCCCAGTTCGGAGGGCTCCAGCCGGATCCGCCGGAAGCAGCAGTTCGCGCCCAGGAAGGCGAGGTTGGTGCCCGCGTCGCGGGCGGCGGTGAAGTGGGCGCGCTGCTCCGGCGACCAGTACTCGTCGTGCCCGAGGGACAGCACCGCCGCCGCCCCGTTCAGCAGCCGCTTCTCGCGCGCCACGTCACTGGTCGTCGCGTAGGCCAGCGGGATGCCGAGCCGCTCGGCCAGGGCGAGCAGCGGGGCCTCGTACACGAGGAACAGGCCGGCGCCGTCGTCGTAGTCGTACGGCCGGTCGAAGGTCACGGCCAGGGAGCGGGAGGCGAACCCGCCGCTCGGGCCGTCGTAGCTGCTGTAGCCGCCCCACCGGTTGTACGCCTGCCAGGTCGCCACCGCGTTGACGACGACCGTACGCCCGGCGGCGGCCGCCGACCGCACCGTGACCGGCACGAAGCGCTGGCCCTCGCCGCCCTGCGCGTCGAGCCGCAGCAGGTAGCAGCCCTCGGGCCAGCCCTTGGTGTCGACGGTGGTCGTACGGGGCCACCGGGCGCGGACCGTCCGGGTCGCCGGATCCACGGTGTGCTCCGGCTGCCGCACCCCGGGCAGGGCCTCGGAGCGCCACACCAGGCGGGCCCGGGCGCCGCCGTACCAGCCCATCCGGTAGGCGGAGACGGTGAACCGGGGTGCGGTGGTCGACACGTGCAGGCCGAACGGCTCGCCGGGCAGCACGCTCACCTTGTCGGCGAAGCCCTCGATGGCGCGGGCCGGCCCGGCCTTGGCCACGTGCCAGTCGGCGTTGCCGGGCCTGGCGTTCTCGGCCTTGACGTCGAAGCCGCCGCCCGGTGCGGCGGCCGTCCCGCCGCCCGGCACCGCCGGTCCGTCCGCGGCCGGCCCCCCGCCGGCTCCGGGGGCCTTCGCCCCGTCGGCGTCGCCGGTCCCGCAGCCGGCCACGGCCCCGAGGCCGGCCGCGGTGGCCGCCCCCGTCGCGAGGGTGAGGAAGCGCCGCCGGGCGGCCCCCTCGCCGTGTCCGGTCATATGATCCTGATGCATGCGGGGCACGCTATGCCACCGCCCGGAGCCGCCCGTCACCGGAGTGTCCTCCCCGGGCGTCGAACGACCCCGACGCCACGCGACCGCGTCCTCGGCGCCGTGTCCGACCGCGTCCCCGCCGCCACCCGTCCTCCCGTGCCTAGACTGGCCGTTCGCCCAACGATCATGAACGACAAGGGTGGAGGAACCCTCATGCGCTACCTGCCCCTGGGCAGTTCAGGACTCCTGGTCTCCGCCGTCGGCCTCGGCTGCAACAACTTCGGCGGCCGGCTCGACGCCCGGGCCACCCGGTCCGTCGTGGACGCGGCCCTCGACGCCGGGATCACCCTCCTCGACACCGCCGACATCTACGGCGACCGCGGAGGGTCCGAGTCCCACCTCGGCGAGGCCCTCAAGGGCCGCCGCGACCAGGTCGTCCTCGCCACCAAGTTCGGCTACGACGGCGTGGACATGGGCTACGGGCCCGCTGCCGGCTCCCGCGGCAGCCGCGCCTACATCCGGCGCGCCGTCGAGGAGTCCCTGCGCCGCCTGGGCACCGCCCACATCGACCTGTACCAGCTGCATAGCCCCGACCCGGCCACCCCCGTCGCCGAGACCCTGGCCGCGCTCACCGAGCTCGTCACCGAGGGCAAGATCCGCTACATCGGGCACTCCAACCTCAGCGGCTGGCAGCTCGCCGAAGCCGCCCACGTCGCACGCGAAACGGGCGCGGTGCCGTTCGTATCGGCGCAGAACGAGTGGTCGCTGCTGCAGCGCTCGGCCGAGGCGGAACTCGTCCCGGCCGCCCGGCACTACGGCCTCGGCGTCCTCCCGTACTTCCCCCTCGCCAACGGCCTGCTCACCGGCAAGATCCGGCGGGGCGCGCCCGTACCGGCCGGATCCCGGCTGGAGGGGCGCGACGCCTACCTGACCGAGGCGCGGCTCGACACCGTCGAGGCGTTGGCCGCCATCGCCGACCGGCACGGCCGCAGCATCCTCGAACTCGCCATCGGCTGGCTGTCCGCCCAGCCCGGCTGCGCCTCCGTCATCGCGGGCGCCACCTCGGCCGAGCAGGTCCGCGCCAACGCCGCCGTCGCCGACCGCCCGCTGGAGCCGGAGCTCCTCGCCGAGATCGACGCGGTCGCCGGAACCCCCGGGCGCGCGGTGTGAGACGCAGCCGGCCCGGGACCCCGAACGGGTCCCGGGCCGGCCACGGCTCCTGCGGGCGGACGGTTCAGGACACGATGTCCTTTCGGGCGAAGCCCCGGAACGCGAGCGCGACCAGGACGATCGCGCAGGACACCGAGACGGCCGTCCCCTTCACCATGCCCGCCCACTCCAGGTGCGGCTGGAGGGCGTCCGCCCACGCGAACTGCCAGTGCGCGGGCAGGAACTCGCGCCAGGACCCCAACGCCGTCACCGCGTCCAGCACGTTGCCGACGATCGTCAGGCCGACCGCCCCGCCCACCGCGCCCAGCGGCGCGTCCGTCCGCGTCGACAGCCAGAACGCCAGACCGGCCGTGACCAGCTGGGACACGAAGACGTACGCCACCACCAGCGCGAGCCGCGGCAGCGCGTCCCCGGCCTCCAGCACCCCGCCCGCCGGCAGCTTCAGCGGCCCCCGTCCGTACGCGACCGTACCCGCCGCCAGCGCCACCGCCGGCAGCAGCACGATCGCCGCCAGGCTGAAGCCCAGCGCCACCACCAGCTTGCTCCACAGCAGCCGCGCCCGGGGCACCGGCGAGGCCAGCAGGTAGCGCAGCGACGACCAGTTCGCCTCCGACGCCACCGCGTCCCCGCAGAACAGGGCCACCGGCACCACCAGCAGGAAACCGGCAGACACGAACAGGCAGGTGGCCGCGAAGTTCGCGCCCGAGGCCGTCGCCGTGTCGATGAACGTGATCCGGCCGTCCCGGCCCCCGCCGCCGTCCCGCCCGCCGCCCACCGCGAACGCGACGATCATCACGAAGGGCAGCGCGGCGAGCACCCCGCCCATGACCAGCGTCCGGCGCCGGCGCCACTGCCGCAGGGCCTCCACGCGCAGCGGCAGGGTACGGCCCGGCCGGTAGCCGGGAGCCCCTTCCGCCGCGGTGGCCCCCGCGCTCTTCACACCGCTCAGACCGCTCGCGCCGCTCACGGTGTTCCTCCGATCAGGGTCAGGAAAGCGTCCTCCAGCCGCCGGTGCGGGCCCACGCCGCTCACCGGCACCTCCAGCCGCACCAGTTCGGCGACCAGTTCCGCGGCCGTCGCACCGCCGAGTCGTACGAGCAGCCCCTCCTCGTACGGCTCGGCGGACTCCACGCCCTCCAGGGCCGCCACCTTCGCGACGGTCCCCTCGTCCACCGGCCCGTCGACCGCCACCAGCAGGGTGTCCCCGCGGCCGGTGATCTCGGCGACCCCGCCCGCCTGCACCAGCTGCCCGCGGTCCATGACCACCAGGTGCGTGCAGGACTGCTCCACCTCCGACAGCAGATGGCTGGAGACGATCACCGTGCGGCCGGCCGCGGCGTACCGGACCATCACGTCGCGCATCTCCCGGATCTGCGGCGGGTCCAGGCCGTTCGTCGGCTCGTCGAGGATCAGCAGGTCGGGCAGCCCGAGCATGGCCTGGGCGATGGCGAGCCGCTGCCGCATGCCCTGCGAATACGTGCGCACCGCGCGCTCCAGCGCGTCGCCGAGCCCGGCGATCTCCAGGGCCTCCGCCATGTGCGCGTCCCCGGCCGGCCGCCCGGTGGCCCGCCAGTACAGCTCCAGATTGGCCCGCCCCGACAGGTGCGGCAGGAACCCGGCCCCCTCGACGAAGGCCCCGACCCGCGACAGCACCGGGGCGCCGGGCCGCACCGGGTGCCCGAACACCCGGATCTCCCCGGCGTCCGGGGTGATCAGTCCCATCAGCATCCGCAGCGTGGTGGTCTTCCCGGCGCCGTTCGGCCCGAGCAGGCCCAGCACCTGGCCCCGCTCCACCCGGAATGACAGGTCCCGCACCGCGTACCGGTCCTGCCCCTTCGCGTACCGCTTCGTCAGCCCCCTGATGTCCAGGGGGACGTCGTCGCCCGGCCCGGGGGTGGGGAGCGCCGCGGCCCCCGGGCCGCCGGGCCGCGACCGGCCCTGCGGACCTGCCGCGGCCCCGGTCCGGCCGGGGCGGCGGATCCCCAGCAGTGCCGCCGCCAGCAGCACCGCGCCCAGCGGCAGGCCCCAGGTCCAGGCGGGCAGCACCGCCGCGGCCGTGCGCACCCCGTCGGCGACGGGCACCGCCAGCGGGCCCTGCACCGCGACCGTGTAGGAGGCCGGGGCCGTCGGGGAGGCGTAGCCGAGGTCGGTGGCCGCCACGACGAGCCGCAGCCGGTGCCCGGCCTGCACGGCATGGTCGACGGCGGGCAGCCGCAGCTCCACGGTCCGGCCCTGCTGCGCGTCCTCCACCCGCAGCGGGGCGACCAGCTGGTGCGGCAGCACCTGCTGCCGCCCGTCCGGCCCCACGTCGTACACCTTGCCGAACAGGACGGCCGATCCGTCGGCGGCCGTCGACCGCACGGTCAGCGCGACCGTCGGCGTGCCGGTGATCCGCACCTCCTCGGAGAGCGGCTCCGAGTCGAACCGGGCGTGCTGCCCGGGGAAATCCATCGACAGCCCGGCCAGCCCGGCCCCGAAGGCGGCCAACTGCCCGCCGATCCCCGGGACGGAGGACATCGCGGCCGGCGTGCCGCCCGCCGGGTTGGCGAAGGTCTGCTCCCGGCCGCCCCCTCCGCCGCCCCTCAGGGCGAACTCCCGGCGGCCCGCGGTCAGCCCGGGGTAGGCCTCGCCGCTCGCGCCGCGCAACCGCACCGTGCCGTCGGTGGAGTCGATGCCCCCGGAGCGCGATACGCGGAACGCCGGTCCGGTGTCCGTGCCCGTCCCGCCCTTGAGATGGCGGTCGAACCAGGCCGTCACCCGGGCCTCGACGCGGCCCGCCTCGCGCATCCCGCCGTCGTGCCCGCCGGCCGCCCAGTCGACGGCCACGGGCGCGCCGTTCGCGGCGATGGCCCGGGCCATGGCGTCGGCCTGGTCCAGCGGGAAGAGGGAGTCGTCCTGGCCCTGCACGATCAGCGCCGGAACCCTGATCCGGTCCGCGACCGCCGAGGGACTGCGCCGCTCCAGCAGCGCGCGGGCCTCGGCGTCGGGCTTCCCGGCCGCCGCGACCCGCTCGTACATGGCGCACAGCTCGGGCCGGAACCGGCCGCACGCCGAAGCTCCCGCCGCGGCGGCAGCCGCGGACGGCTCCGTCGGACGGCCCGGCTGCACGCCGCCCGCCGAACCGGTGGTGAAGAACAGCCCCGCCCACAGCTTCTTGAACACGCCCTGCGGGAAGAGGGAGTCCGCGAGGTTCCAGTACGTGATCTGCGGGGCGATCGCGTCCACCCGGTGGTCGTACCCGGCGGCGAGCAGCGCGACCGCCCCGCCGTACGAGGCCCCGGCGACGCCGACCCGCGGGTCCCCGGCGGCGTCGAGCTGCACCTCGGGCCGCGCCGCGAGCCAGTCGAGCAGTCGGGAGACGTCCTTGACCTCGTACTCGGGGTCGTTCAGGCCGATCTGTCCGCCCGAGCGGCCGAAGCCGCGGGCCGACCAGGTGAGCACCGCGTACCCGTCCCGCGCCAGCCGCTCCGCCTGCGCACGGACGTCGTCCTTGCTGCCGCCGAAGCCGTGGCCCAGCAGCACGGCGGGACGCTTCTGCGGGCCCGGAGCGGTGAAGTACGAGGTGTCGATGCCGATGTCCGCCGACTGCAGCACCCGGTCCTCGCGGCGTACGGGCGGCTCCCCGCCCGAAGCGGCGGCCGTCCAGGTCCCGGCGCCCGCGACGACGGCGAGCGCGGCCGCGCCCGCGAGCAGGCGGTTTCGGCCGCGCCGGGGCAGCGGGGGCTTCGGTGGTCGGAGCGTCATACGGGCACCCTAGACGGCGTACCGGGGCCGGCTGAGCGCCCCTGGGCGGAGCCGCCGACCTCCTTGAGGACTACCCGGGCGGCCGCGGGCGTACCGCGGCTGCGGTACGCCCGCGGGTTCGGCCCGCCGTCCCGCCGCGGGTTCGGCCCGCCGTCCCGCCGCGTGCTCCGGCTGCGGGGTGCGCCCCGCTGGCCGTCTTCCCCCGCCCCGCCCGTTCCCGAAACCGGGGATCGCGACCCCGGCCGCCGCTGCCCGAGCTTCCGGGGCTCCGCCCCGGACCCCGCTCCTCCAATGCCGGAGGGGCTGGATTTTGCCCGGGCTGGATCTTCCCCGGAGGGCTGGATCTTCCGACGCCCGGCCTGCGGTGTGGGCCGGGGGGCGGGAGGATGGCCGCATGTTGCTCGCCGAGGTCGCGCGGGTGTCCCGGGAGGTCGCCGGGACCTCCGCCCGGTCCCGTAAGACCTCCCTGCTCGCGGAGGTGTTCGCGGCCGTGCCCGCGGACGAGGCCGCCCTGGTCATCTCGTACCTCTCCGGGCGGCTCCCGCAGGGCCGGCCCGGCCTGGGCTGGCGCACCCTCGGCCGGCCCGTCGCACCCGCCGACCGGCCCACCCTCGGCGTTGCCGCGGTCGACGCGGCGGTGACCGAGCTCGCCGCCCTGGCCGGCCCCGGTTCCCAGGCCGCGCGCAACCGGCTCGTCGACGCCCTGTTCGCCGCCGCCACCGAGCCCGAGCAGCGGTTCCTGCGCAGCCTGCTGTCCGGCGAGGTCCGCCAGGGCGCCCTGGACGCGGTGGCCCTGGAGGGCGTGGCCGCGGCCGCCGGGGTGCCGGCAGCCGAGCTGCGCCGGGCCGTGATGCTGGACGGCTCCCTGCCCCGGGTGGGCGCGGCGGTCCTCGCCGGGGGTCCGGCCGTGCTCCGCGAGGTCACCCTCCGCGTCGGGCAGCCCGTGCAGCCGATGCTGGCGAACACCGCCGGGTCGGTGGCCGAGGCGCTGGCCGCGCTGGGGCCCTGCGCGGTGGAGGAGAAGCTCGACGGGATCCGGGTGCAGGTGCACCGTGACGGCGACGCCGTCCACGTCTACACGCGCTCCCTCGACGAGATCACCGACCGGCTGCCGGAGGTGGTGCGGGCGGCGCGGGACTGTGCGGGGGAGCGGTTCATCCTGGACGGCGAGGTCATCGGTCTGGGCCCGGACGGCCGCCCGGTGCCCTTCCAGGACGTCGCGAGCCGCGTCGGGTCCCGGATCGACGTCGAGACGGCCCGCAGGACCCTGCCCGTCGCCCCGTGCTTCTTCGACGTGCTCGCCGCCGGCGACGACGTCCTCCTAGACCTGCCGGTCCGCGAGCGGTACGCCGTCCTCGCCGCGCTCGTACCGGAGGACGCCCGGGTCCGCCGGCTCGTCGTCGAGGACCCGGCGGCCCAGGCGGAGGAGGCCGAGGAGTTCTGGGCCGAGACCCTGCGCCGCGGCCACGAGGGGGTCATGGCCAAGTCCCTCGACTCCGTGTACGCCGCCGGCCGGCGCGGCAGGTACTGGCTCAAGGTCAAACCCGTGCACACCCTGGACCTCGTCGTGCTCGCCGCCGAATGGGGCCACGGCCGGCGCACGGGGATGCTGTCGAACCTGCACCTGGGCGCGCGGGCCGGCGGCGGCTCGTACGCCATGCTGGGCAAGACCTTCAAGGGGCTGACCGACGAGATGCTGCGCTGGCAGACCGGCCGCCTGCAGGAACTGGCGGTGGAGGACGACGGGTACACCGTGCGGGTCCGGCCGGAGCTGGTCGTCGAGATCGCGTACGACGGCCTGCAGCGCTCCCCGCGCTACCCGGCCGGGGTGGCGCTGCGCTTCGCGCGGGTGCTGCGGCACCGGCCGGACAAGAGCGCGGACGAGGCGGACACGGTGGAGACGGTGCTCGGCCGGCCGCAGACCGGTTCGTAGCCCGGCCCGCGCGGCGGTTTTGCCTCAGAGGTAAGGCGGATTGCCACTCAGGCAAGGTTCTGGCTCAATCGAGGCATGACACCTGGTCCTCCCGGTCCGGCCGGTCCCGACGGTTCCGCCGACACCGACACCGACCCCGGCACCGAAGCCGACGAGCTGCCCGCCGTGGCCCCGCAGCTGCGCGAGCTGCGCCGGCGCGCCGGACTGACGCTGGAGGCCGCCGCCGCGCGGGCCCGGCTCTCGCCCGCCCACCTCTCCCGCCTGGAGACCGGGCGGCGCCAGCCCTCGTTGCCGCTGCTGCTCGGGCTCGCCCGCACCTACGGTACGACGGTCTCCGAGCTGCTCGGCGAGACCCCCGCCGCGGCCGATCCCATCGTACGCGCGGGCGGTCCGGGGGCCCGCGAGGCCGACGGCTGGACGTACTGGCAGGCCGGCGGCTCGGGCCGCGGCATGCAGGCGCTGCGCGTGCACGTCCCGTACGGCGAGCGCAGCCCGGGCGAGCTGGTCCGCGTCCATCCCGGCGAGGAGTGGCTGTACGTCCTCAAGGGACGGCTGCGGCTCCACCTGGGCGAGACCGAGTACCTGCTGGAAGCCGGCGACAGCGCCCACTTCGACTCGCTCACCCCGCACCGGATCGCCGCGGCCACCGGCTCCGGAGCCGACCTGCTGTTCGTCCACACGCTGTTGCAGAGCAGCCTCGCCGGCCTGTGCCTCGGAGGCAGCAGCACCGTCCGCGGCGCCGGCCCGGGCGCCGGCAGCGGCGGCCGCCCGACCACCCACCCCTGAAATCCGAGGAGCACCCCATGAACATGCAGATGAAGTTCCCGCGCGGACTGCTGATCCGGCTGGTCGCCTACCTGTTCGTCGGCCACCTCTTCGCCTTCTTCGTCTACCTCCTCTTCCTCCTCGGCGGCCAGAACCAGTAGGAGCGGCGGCCCGCGGAGATTTCCCCGCGCGGCTCTGGGAACCTCGGGATCCTGCCGCTACCCTCCGCGCATGATTCCCACGGTTGTCTGGGGCACCGGCAACGTCGGCCGTCTGGCCATCCGTGCCGTGGAAGCCCATCCGGCGCTGCAACTGGCCGCCGTCATCGTCCACCATCCCGACAAGGTCGGCCGCGACGCGGGCCGGCTCGCCGGCCTAGACCACGACACCGGGGTGATCGCCACCGACGACGCCGAGGCCGTGCTCGCGACCCGGCCCCGGGCCGTCGTCTACGCGGCCACCGGCGACGTCCGCCCCGACGGCGCCCTCGCCGACATCACCCGGGCGATCCGGGCCGGGGCGGTCGTCGTCAGCCCCGCCCTCTACCCGCTCTACGACCACCGCAGCGCCCCGCCGGAGTTCCGTGACCCGGTGGCGGCCGCCATCGCGGCGGGCGGCGGCTCGCTGTTCGCCTCCGGCGTCGACCCCGGCTGGGGCAACGACGTGCTCCCGCTCCTGGTCAGCGGCCTGGGAACCGCCATCGACGGCATCCGCTGCCAGGAGGTCTTCGACTACTCCACCTACGACCAGCCCGACTCCGTACGCGACCTCGTCGGCATGGGCCGGCCCATGGACCACCAGCCGATGATGCTCCTGCCGTCCGTCCCGACCATGGTGTGGGGCGGCCAGATCCGCATGATGGCCCGCGCCCTCGGCGTCGAACTCGACGAGATCCGCGAGACGGTGGACCGCCGCCCCCTCGAAGCCACCGTCACCACCCGGACCATGGGCGTCTTCGAGGCCGGCACCCAGGGCGCGATCCGCTTCGAGGTGCAGGGCATCGTCGACGGCGAACCCCGCCTCGTCATCGAACACGTCACCCGCATCCACCCCTCCTGCGCCCCCGACTGGCCGGTGCCGCCCGACGGCGGCGACGGCGCCCACCGCGTGGTGATCGAGGGCCGCCCCCGCATCGAGGTCACCGTCGAGGCCACCGACGAGGGCGAGAACCGCTCGGCCGGCGGCAACGCGACCGCCGTCGGCCGCCTGGTCGGCGCCATCGACTGGCTGGTGGACGCCGAACCGGGCCTCTACGACGCCCTGGACATCCCGCTGCGCCCCGCCGTCGGCAGACTCGGAAGGAAACGGCCATGACCGCCATGAGGATCGACGTCCCCGAAGGGCAGCACCCGATCGAGTACGTGTGGGGCGACATGGTCCCCGGGATCGGGCCGGCCGCCGCGAACTTCTCGCTGTCGGTGTACGCCCACACCACCCTGGGGCTGCGCGAGTTCGAGGCCGCACGGCTGCGCGTCGCACAGATCAACGGGTGCGGCTTCTGCCTGGACTGGCGCACCGAGCGCGACGGGGAGAAGGTCGAGGAGGAGTTCGCCGACGCGGTCACCGAGTGGCGCACCACGGACCGCTTCGACGGGCGGACCCGGCTCGCGGCGGAGTACGCCGAGCGGTACACCCTGGACCACCACCACCTCGACGAGGCGTTCTGGGAGCGGATGACCGCGCACTACAGCCAGCTGGAGATCGTGGAGCTGACCATGAGCATCGGGTCCTGGCTGGCCTTCGGCCGGCTCAACCACGTCCTCGGCCTCGACAGCGTGTGCGTCCTGCCGGGCCACTGAGGGGCGGGGGCCCCCCAGGCTCCGGGGCCGGCCGGCGCATCGGGCGGCCCCGGTCTTGTCCGCGCAGTCGGGCTGCGCTACAGGTCGGTGGCGATGATCTTCTCGATGTTGCGTTCGGCGAGGGCCGTGATGGTGACGAACGGGTTCACGCTGGTGTTGCCGGGGATCAGCGCGCCGTCGATCACGTACAGGCCCGGGTGGCCGTGCAGGCGGCCGTGGTTGTCGGTGGCCTTGTCCAGGACGGCGCCGCCGAGCGGGTGGTAGGTGAGGTGGTCGCCCCAGACCTTGTTCAGGCCGAACAGGTCGCTGCGGTAGATCGTCCCCTCCCGAGCGTTGATCCGGTCGAAGATGGTGCGGGCCATGTCGATGGACGGCTGCTTCCAGGCGGTCTGCCAGTTCAGTCCGACCCGGCCCGAGGCCGCGTCGTACGTGAACTCGGCGCGGTGCGGGTTGCGGGTGATCGACAGGTAGAAGGAGGCGTACGTCTCGATGCCGGTCGGCAGCGGTGCGATCTCCGCGAAGGCGCCGCCGGCGTCCCAGTTGTCGATGCCGCCGCAGGGGATGGAGGCCTGGACCTTGCCGGTGGGGTCCCAGAGGTGGTTGGCGCGCCCGCACATGACGTTGCCGTTGTCACCCCAGCCCTTGCCGATCTCGCCGTTCAGGCCGGGGAGGGCGCCGGTGGCCTTCATCCGGACGAGCAGTTTGCTGGTGCCGACGCTGCCGGCCGCGAAGAAGACCCGGTCCGCCGTCACGGTCTTGGTGGCGGTGGTGGTGCCCGTGGTGTCGATCTGCTCGATGGTGACGGTGTAGCCGCCGCCGGGCGCCGGGGCGACCGAGACGACCTTGTGGAGGGCGGAGATGGCGACCCGGCCGGTGGCCCGGGCTCGGGCCAGGTAGGTCTGCTGGAGGGACTTCTTGCCGTGGTTGTTGCCGTAGAGGATCTCGCCGGCCACCGCCGACTTCGGGACCGTCCCGGCGGCCTCCTGCTTCATGTAGTCCCAGTCGTAGACGTCCGGGACGAAGACGAAGGGGAACCCGGAGCGCTGGGCGTGCTTGCGGCCGACGCGGGCGAACTGGTAGCAGTCCACCGTGTCGAACCAGGCCGGGTCGACCAGGCCGACACCGAGCCCGGCGTTGGCGCGCGGGTAGTAGGAGGCGTACATCTCGTCGGCGTCGACGGACGGCAGGATGGCGGGGAAGTGCGCCCGTCTCGGGGTGACGGCCATGCCCCCGTTGACCAGTGAGCCGCCGCCGACCCCGCGGCCCTGGTAGACGGTGATGCCGCCCATCTCCTCGGCGTCCAGGATCCCGGTGTAGCGGGGGACGTCCTTGTCGAGGGGGAATCCGAGGAAGTTGCTCAGGGGCTGCTTCGTCCGTGTCCGCAGCCAGTAGGCGCGGTGGTCGGGGCTGGTGGTGTTGCAGAACACCTTCCCGTCGGGCCCGGGCGTGTCCCAGGCCATGCCCATCTCGACCATGTGGACGTCGACGCCCGCCTCGGCGAGGCGCAGGGCGGCGACGGAGCCCCCGTACCCCGTGCCGACGACCAGGACCGGTACGCGGGCCCCGGACTCGATGGGCCCGGCGGCGGCCGCGGCCGGGGCGGCGGACCGGGTGCGGGCCTGGGCGGGCTGGGTGTGCCCGGCGAGGGCGACGGCCCCAAGAATGGAACCTGTTCCTGCGATGAATCCGCGCCGCGAGAATCCTTTGGGATCGTTTCCGGCCAGGGTTCTGTCACTCATGTGATGTTCCTCACTCTCGAAGGAATGGGAACGAGTTCTACTGCCGCGGGGTTGTGAAGTCACTACCCGTGAAGGGGAAACTTTCGGCCGCTCACGCCGTCCGTGGCGGCGGCTCCCGGCGCCGCACCCACCCCAGGACGAGCAGGGAGGCGATCGCGGCGAAGGCGCACCAGGTGGAGGCGAATTCCAGCCTCCACAGCGCTGAGCAGGCCAGGGCTCCGGCCGCCAGCACCCGGCCGAGGAGCCGCAGCCGGCGGTCCGCGGCGAGCAGGAGGGCACCGAGCGTGGCGAAGAGGTAGCCGGCGAGGACGAGCGGTGTCCACGGAACATTCACGCCGTACGCAAGGGCGCGACCGTGGACCGCGGCCGTCGGCGGGTGGCTCGTGACGCCGTACGAGAGCACTGCGGCGGTGGCGAGCCCGGCCGCCGCCGGCCAGAACAGGCGGCGGGGGGCCGCAGGCGTGGCCGAGAGCAGGACGCCGAACGGCACCCACACCGCGAGCAGGGGCATCGCGATCACCGTCCAGGCGGTGGTGGCCGGCCCGGACCCGCCGCCCGCGCGCCAGACGACGGCCTCGACCAGCTGGTGGGCGCCGAGCAGCAGCGGCAGCGCGGCGACGGGCAGGTCGCGGGCCCGGCGGACGCGTGCCAGGCACACGACGCCGACGGCGGCGACGGCCGTACCGGCCGTCAGGTCGGCGGTGGCGCCCCAGCACAAAGCCTGTGCTCCGGTTGCTGCTCCGGCTGGGTCATGCGCTCCGTCTCCGGGGGCGAGCGGCGTCCTGACCGCAGTTCCGGTCAGGGCGCGGGGTTGCTGGCTGGGACTTCAGTCAGGTGAGCGGTGGGGCTGCTCCGGCGTCTCCAGCGGGGGAGAGGTCAGGGCGCAGTGGGTGTGGCACTGCGGGTGGCACGCCCCCGGCCGGGGCGTGCGTACGGTCGCCCAGGCCAGGGCCGCGCCGACGGCCAGTGCCCCGGCGCACCACACCATGGCCCGACCGAACGCGCTGTCGAAGAGGGCCGCGGAGAGGTACGCGTCCGGCCCCATGCCGGCCAGCAGCGGGAGCGCCGCCACGGCCAGCAGGCCGGCCACCCGCGCCGCGGCGTTGTTGATGCCGCTGGCGAGGCCCGCCCGGCCCGGGTCCACCGAAGCCAGCACGGTCGCGGTCAGCGGCGCCACCAGCGTCACCATGCCCATGCCCAGCACGACCATCCCGGGCAGCACGTCCTGCACGTAGGAGGCCCCCGGCCCCACCCGCAGCATCAGCAGCATGCCGGCCGCGCACAGCAGCGGCCCCACCGTCAGCGGGATCCGCGGCCCGATCCGCTCACCGAGCGCCCCCGCCCGGGACGACAGCAGCAGCATCAGCGCGGTCGTCGGCAGCAGCGCGGCGCCGGCAGCCAGCGCCGAGTAGCCGGAGACCACCTGGAGCTGGAGCACGATCAGGAAGAAGAAGCCGCCGAAGGCCGCGTACACGCACAGCGTGACCAGGTTGACCGCGGTGAACTGCCGGGACGCGAAGATGTCCGGCGGCATCATCGGCTCGGCCCGCCGCCGCTCCACGTACACGAACGCGACCGCCAGCAGCACCCCGACGACCGCCGACGCGATCACCGCGGGCGACCCGGAGCGCGCCTCGATCAGCGCGTACGTCACCAGGCCGAGGCCCGCCGCGCCCAGTACCGCGCCGAGCACGTCGAACCGTCCGCGCGTCGTCGGGTCCCGTGATTCGGGAACGTGCCGCAGGGCCACCGGTACGCACACCGCGGCCAGGGGCACGTTCAGCAGGAAGACCCAGCGCCAGCCGGGCCCGTCGACCAGCCAGCCGCCCAGGAACGGGCCCACGGCCGCGCCCACGCCGCCGAAGCCCGACCACAGGCCGACGGCCCGGGCACGGTCCGCGCTCGCGATCGAACCCTGGATCAGGGCCAGGGATCCCGGGGTCAGCAGGGCACCGCCCACCCCCTGCAGGGCGCGCGCCGCGATCAGGACCCCTTCGTCGGGGGCGATACCGCACAGCAGGGACGCGGTGGCGAACCACGCCACGCCGACCACGAAGATCCGGCGCCGCCCGAAGCGGTCGCCGAGGGCCCCGCCGACCAGGATCAGCCCGGCCAGGGTCAGCAGGTACGCGTTCACGATCCACTGGAGGACGGCCAGGTCGGCGCCGAAGTCCCGGCCGATGCTGGGCAGGGCGACGTTCACGACGGTGGAGTCGAGCATGGCCATCGTCGAGCCGAGCACCGTGACCAGCACGATCCACCGGCCCCGAGCGGTGTCGAGCGCCACTGCGGGCCCGCCCGCGCCTTCGGGCGCCCTCCCCGGCCCGGTACCGGGGGCCGCGTCGGGGCGGCCGGCGGGCTCCTTCCGCCCGCCGTCCGGCGCCGGCTCACGAGCTGCTGGACCGGTCATGCCCTCAGCCTCGCTCTCCCACCGCGGGAGGGCCACCCGGAGGCCCTACCCCGATCCCCGCCCCCGGACGCGCGCCCGATCCGGGCGGCCCGGCCGGGGGCTGCGGCTCGTTAGGCGGTCTTGTAGTGAGCATGACTGGTCCTTCACCATTGCCGCGCACGTCACGCACGTCCTATCCGCACGACCTGCACACGGCGTACGAGGAGACACACGTGGCCCAACGCGACACACGACGATCCCGTCGATCCCGGCACCCCTTACGCGCGGCGCTCGCCGCCCTCACCGCAGTCCTGCTGCTGCCCCTCGGCGCGGGCGCCGCAGCCGCCGCACCCGAGCCCGGCCCCACCCCGAGCGCGGCCGAGCGCAAGATCGAGCCCAAGCTCCGCGCCCAGCTCGACGACTCGGGCAAAGCCGCCTTCTGGGTGTACCTCGACAGCGCCGCCGACCTGAGCGCCGCGCAGCGCCAGACCACCCGGGCGGCCAAGGCGGAGTCGGTCCTCAAGACCAAGCGCGAGCACGCCGCGCGCTCCCAGGCCGGGCTGATCAAGGCCCTGGACGGCGCCCAGGCCGACTACACCTCGTACTGGATCGTCAACGCGGTCCGCGTCGTCGGCACCCAGAAGCTCGCCGCAACCCTCGCCCAGCGCTCCGAGGTCTCCCGCATCGACGCCGACGACAAGGTCACCCTGCCCGTCCCCGCCGACGGCAAGCGGGAGAAGACGGCGGCCGACGCCGTCGAGTGGAACATCGACCGGATCAAGGCCCCGCAGGTGTGGGACCAGTTCGGCGTGCGCGGCGAGGGCATCGTCGTCGCCAACATCGACAGCGGCGTCGACCACACCCACCCGGCCGTGGCCGCCCAGTACCGCGGCCGGAACGCCGACGGGACCTACGACCACAACTACAACTGGTTCGACCCCGCCGGCGTCTGCCCCACCGCAGCCCCCTGTGACAACAACGACCACGGCACCCACACCATGGGCACCATGGTCGGCGACGACGGCACCAACCGGATCGGCGTGGCGCCCGGCGCCCGCTGGATCGCCGCGAAGGGCTGCGAGACCAACTCCTGCTCCGAGGCCTCCCTCCTCGCCGCCGGCCAGTGGATCGTCGCCCCGACCGACCTGAACGGGCAGAACCCGCGCCCCGACCTCGCCCCGCACGTCGTCAACAACTCCTGGGGCAGCGCCGCGCACGACGACTGGTACCGCCAGATCGTCGACGCCTGGCGGGCCGCCGGCATCTTCCCCGCCTTCTCCAACGGCAACGCCGGCCCCAACTGCTCCACGAGCGGCTCCCCCGGCGACTACGCCAGCTCCTACAGCTCCGGCGCCTTCGACATCAACGGCACCATCGCCGCGTTCTCCTCGCGCGGAGCGGGCCCCGGCGGCATCGTCAAGCCGAACATCGCCGCGCCCGGCGTGAACGTGCGCTCCTCGGTCCCCGGCGGCGGCTACGAGGCCTTCTCCGGCACCTCGATGGCCTCCCCGCACACCGCGGCCACCGTCGCCCTGCTCTGGTCCGCCGCCCCCGCCCTGCAGGGCGACATCGCGCAGACCGAGGCGCTCCTCGGCGCCTCCGCCCAGGACACCGACAACGGCCAGTGCGGTGGCACCGCCGCCAACAACAACGTCTTCGGCGAGGGCAAGCTGGACGCGCTCGCCGCGGTCACCAACGCCCCGCGCGGGGCGACCGGCGCGCTGAGCGGCACCGTCCGCTCCGGCGGCACCGCGCTCGCCGGCGTCAAGGTCACCGCCACCGGCCCGATCGCCCGTACGGCGACCACCGGCGCCGACGGCAGCTACTCCTTCCGCTCCCTGTCGGTGGGCTCGTACACCCTGACGGCGGCCAAGTTCGGCTACGGCCAGGAGACCGCCACCGCGACGGTCACCGAGAACACCACCGCCACCGGCGACTTCGCCCTCACGCAGGCCCCCTCCGGCAAGGTCACCGGCACCGTCACGGCGCCGACCGGGCCCGCCGCGGGCGCCGTCGTCACGGTCGCCGACACCCCCGTCACCGCGACCGCCGACGACCAGGGCCGCTTCGAGGTCACCCTGCCGCACGGCACCTACGAGATCCGAGCCGCCCACGCCTCCCGCTGCGTCACCGGCGGCAGCGCGCAGGCGGTCGTCGCGGGCGACACCACCGTCGCCGTCGCCCTCCCCGAGCGCACCGACGGCTACGGCTACGCCTGCTCCATCCCGGGCGGCCGCCCCTACCAGGCCGGCACCCGGCAGCTCGCGCTGACCGGAGACAACACCACCGAGCGCGTCGACCTGCCGTTCCCGCTCCCGCTGTACGGCAAGACGTACGGGCAGGCGTGGATCGGCACCAACGGCACGGTCAGCTTCGGCGGCGCCCACACCGGCGACATCAACGGCGACCTCCCGAGCACGGCCACGCCCAACGCCGCGCTCTACCCCTTCTGGGACGACCTCGTCGTCGGCCCGGCCGGCAGCGGCTCGGGCGTCTTCACCGCCGTCACCGGCACCGCCCCGCACCGGCAGTACGTGATCGAGTGGCGGGACGTGGCCCACTGGTCCGCGCAGGCCGACAAGTTCTCGTTCGCGGCGGCGGTCGGCGAGGACGGCAGCGTCACCTACACCTACAAGGGGACCGGCGGCTCCGGCATCAAGGGCGGCTCCACCGCCACCGTCGGCGTGGAGAACGCGACCGGCACGGACGCCTTCAAGTACTCCTTCAACACCCCCGTCATCAGTGACGGCATGACCGTCTCCTTCCGCACCACCAAGACCGGTGTCGTCGCGGGCCGCGTGCTCGACGGCAACGACGGCGGCGGTGTCGCGGGCGCGACCGTCACCGTCGGCACCGGCAGCGACGCCGTCGCGGCGACCACCGCGGCCGACGGCAGCTACGCCCTCCAGGCCCGGGCCGGCCGGAGCACCGTCACGGTCCTCGCCGAGTCGTACCGGGGCCTCACCGAGGCGCTGAACGTCCAGCCGGGCGACGTCACCCCGCTCAGCCCGTCCCTGGCCACGGGCCGGGTCACCGCCTCCCAGCCGTCGGTGGAGGTCGTCCTCACCGCCGACCGCAAGCGCACCCGCACCCTCGGCCTCACCAACACCGGCGGCATCGACACCGCCGTCACCGTGGCCGAGGACGCGCCCTGGCTGACGGCCACCGCCGACACGGCGAACCTGCCGGTCGGGGGCAAGGCCACCGTCACCCTGGCCGTCGACACCACCGGCCTGGCCGCCGGCTCGGTCCTCACCGCCGACCTGCGGATCGGCTCGGTGAGCGGCCGCACCCCGGTGCTCACCGTCCCGGTCAAGGTGGTCGTGCCGCGCTACCAGGTCGCCCTGGACGCCGGCTCCGACCGCGCGGTGACGGACACCCTGGGCGACAGCTGGGCCCCGGACCGCAAGTACAGCCCCGGCTCGTACGGCTACCAGGGCAGCAGCTCGGTGCGGTCCACCGGCCGCGGCATCGCCGGGACGGACGAGCAGCAGCTCTTCCGCAGCGCCCGCGAGGGCATGTACGAGTACCGCTTCGACAACGTCCCGAACGGCACGTACACGGTGGAACTCGGCTTCGCGGAGCTGTCGTCCACCAAGCCGAACAAGCGGGTCTTCGACGTCCTCGCCGAGGGCACGCAGGTCCTGCCGTCCCTGGACGTCGCCCTGGAGGCGGGCAGCTACACGGCCCTGACCCGCACCTACACGGTCACGGTCACGGACGGGGTCCTCGACCTCCGCTTCGTCACGCACACCGGATTCGGCAAGCCGCTGCTGAACACGCTGCGGGTGACGGACCGGCCCGACCGGAACCAGCCGGTCAGCCGGCCGGGCAACCCGCCGGCCAGGTAGGGGAGCCCGACTCCGCCGGCCGACCGGGGGCGGGGGGGGGGGGGGGGGCCCCCCCCCCCCCCCCCGCCGGGGAATCGGGTGGTCTTGGGGGGGCCCCCTATCCTGTCGCAGGGAGGGGGTGACCACAGGTATCCCCTGTGGGTACACACACACCCCTC
>NZ_JBVHVT010000011.1:24652-135037 GCF_055564695.1 Streptomyces sp. NPDC029014 | reverse complement strand
TACAATACGCACACCGATGACGCTCCTACCCCATGCCCGCCCCCGCACAACCACCCGCCCCACCGCGCCCTCCCCCCCCTCCCCCCCCCCCCCCCCACGGCCTTTTCGCGCTCCGTGGGGTGCGCGGGGCGCGCAGGGGTACGCGTGAGTACGCGGGAGTACGCCGGGGGCCCGAAGCGCACCGCCGGCGTCACTGACCCTGCTTGAACTCCAGGGCCGCCGCCATCTTGCCGAGGTCCTCGAACGGGGCCGTGCCCGTCACCACGGTGACGTGCCCCTGGTCGCGCCGTACGAGGGCGTCGTACTTCTCGCCGTCCCAGCGCTCCCACGCCGCGTCGCCGACCTGCTGGGTCTCACCGGTGGCCGCCGCCCTCTGGGTGACCTTGTCGAGGTACTTGGGCGAGACGTCACTCGACTGCTCGATGGCCACGTACTGGCCGTCGGGGTCCAGGAAGCCCAGGTGCCAGGCGTGGGAGTCCTTGCGGTCGAAGGTGACCGAGGTCGCCCGCCATTCGGCCGGCAGCCCCACGGGCGCCCCGACCGGGTACGGCGCCGCACGCCGGGCCGTGATCGTCTCCACGCGGTAGTCCACCACGTGCGTGGGATCGGCCTTGTCGTCGTGCGGGACGAAGATGTAGATCCCCGCCACGACAATGCCGATCACCGCCAGTGACCGGACCATGTCCCAGACCGTCTGCTTGCCTTTCATACCTGCCACGCCACCATCGTCCCCCATGGCCCCGGGCGATCACCGCCGGGGTGGGCGCGGCGCACGGGCACACGGGCGCGGGGCCCCGGCACACCCCTCCGCGCACCCTCCGCACGCCCTCCGCAAGACGTCCGCTCAGGACAACCGGGCGACCGATAATCCGCTCATACGTGACCCGCCCTGCTCAGTTTGTCAACGTAGCGATAGAGTTCGAGCACCCTCACCTTCCCGGCCGTCGTCGTACAGAAAGGTGCGCTCCGATGACCGAGCACAACCTGCCGCCCCAGCTCGAAGTCGCCCCCGAGGCACCCGACCGCAACCTCGCCCTGGAGCTCGTCCGGGTGACCGAGGCCGCGGCGATGGCCGCGGGCCGGTGGGTCGGGCGCGGGGACAAGATCGGCGCCGACGGCGCCGCGGTCAATGCGATGCGGACCCTGATCTCCACCGTCTCGATGAACGGCGTCGTCGTCATCGGCGAGGGGGAGAAGGACGAAGCCCCGATGCTCTACAACGGCGAGCGGGTCGGCGACGGCACCGGCGCCGAGGTCGACATCGCCGTGGACCCGATCGACGGCACCACCCTGAACGCCAAGGGCATGCCGAACGCCATCGCCGTCCTGGCCGCCGCCGACCGCGGCACCATGTTCGACCCCTCCGCGGTCTTCTACATGGACAAGCTGGTCACGGGCCCCGAGGCCGCCGACTTCGTCGACATCAACGCCCCCGTGTCGGTCAACATCCGCCGGGTCGCCAAGGCCAAGCGCATGGCCGTCGAGGACGTCACCGTGGTCATCCTGGACCGCCCCCGCCACGAGGGCATCGTCAAGGAGATCCGCGAGACCGGCGCCCGGATCAAGTTCATCTCCGACGGCGACGTCGCGGGCTCGGTCATGGCGGTGCGCGAGGGTACCGGCGTGGACATGCTGATGGGAATCGGCGGCACCCCCGAGGGCATCATCTCGGCCTGCGCCATCAAGTGCCTGGGCGGTGTCATCCAGGGCAAGTTGTGGCCGAAGGACGACGCCGAGCGGCAGAAGGCCATCGACGCGGGCCACGACCTGGACCGCGTCCTGCACACCAACGACCTGGTGTCCGGCGACAACGTCTTCTTCGTCGCCACCGGCATCACGGACGGCGAGCTGCTGCGCGGCGTCCGCTACCGCTCGGAGACCGCGACCACGTCCTCCCTGGTCATGCGCTCGAAGTCCGGCACGATCCGGCAGATCGACTCGACCCACCGCCTGTCGAAGCTGCGCGCGTACAGCGCCATCGACTTCGACCGCGCGAAGTAGGAGTACGGATCCGGATCCCGGATCCCGGACCCGGGGCCCGGTCAGGGGCCCCGGATCCGGGCCGCCGGGTTCGAGCGCACCCGGCCGGCGACCGTGCCGGCACAGCGAGAGGGGCGGTTCCCGTGTGCGGCGGGACCGCCCCTCTCGCATGCGCGCGTACGGGTCTCAGCCCGCGGCGGCTATCGGCCCGGCGCCCGGCGCCGCCTGGCGCAATTCCGCCGCCCGGCGCCGCCGCCGGGCCAGCACCACCCGGCGCTCCGCCGCCGTGAGCCCGCCCCACACCCCGTACGGCTCGGGCTGGAGCAGGGCGTGCTCGCGGCAGGCGACCATCACCGGACAGCGGGCGCAGACCCGCTTGGCCGCCTCCTCACGGGACAGCCGGGCCGCCGTGGGCTCCTTGGACGGGGCGAAGAACAGTCCCGCCTCGTCCCGCCGGCACACCGCCTCCGCGTGCCATGGGCCGTCATCCTCCCGTGCGGGCACCCGCGCCTTCGGCACGGCGGCCGGACGTGCCTGAAGGGTCGGTACGGCGGCTACCTGCAGGGACTGATGCGGCGGATGCTGCACGGTCTACTCCTGACGACGGATACGCAAGCGAGAGACGATGCACCTGTCCCTACCCGCTGTACGCGCCCCTATGCACTGCGTGCGGCGCGCCCGGCGCTGCGGGAAAAGTCGACCGAAACCCGATGCAGCTCCGGCGCGGCCGCACCCCTGGAGGAACTCCGCCTCCACCCCGGGTGGGCGCCCGGAGTCATCCGGTGGCGGGCCGAAGGCGTGCGGGCGCCCGGCGGGGATGGCGGGGCGGCCGCGCGGTTATCCCTGCAGCCGCTTCTGCAGCTTGTGGGCCAGGTCGACCAGGCGGGAGCCGAACTTGGGGCGGGCCTCGATGTTGCCCAGCAGGGCGAAGCCGCGGATGATCACCACGGGGGCGTTCGGGTCCGTGCCCGGGCGTCCCTCACCGTGGACCTCGAAGTTGCCGAGGACGCCGCTGCCGTGACCGCGCAGGGTGACGTTCTCCGGGACCAGGACCTCCACGTTCCCGAGCACGCACGCCACGTTGATCTCGGTGACCTGCTGTTCGAAGACGGCCTCGGTGAGGTCGATGGTGATGTCGCCCATGACGGAGACCGCCCGGGTCTGCGCGGCCGGCCGCCACCGCCCCTTGCGGGCGGAGCTGCTGCACACCGCGACCACCGTCTCGGCGTTGCCGGGCAGGCCGGCCGGTCCGGCCGGGGCGCGGCCCGCGGTGCCGGTCGCGTACGCGGACGACGCCGGGGAGCCGCCGGGCGCGGGCAGGTCCCGTACCAGGACGTCCAGCTCGGCGACGGTCTTCAGGGCGTACAGGGAGTCCAGGCGCTCGGAGTGCTCGTCCGCGGTCAGCCGGCCCTCGGCGAGCGCGTCGGACAGGATCTGCGCGATCCGGTCGCGGTCGGCGTCGGAGGCGCGCAGGCCGCCGGCGACGGGGGCCGCGGACGCAGGCGCGGGCGCGGGCGGCGTCACGGCCGGGGCGGTGGCGGGCGCGGCCGGGGCCGTGGCGGCGGCAGGGTCTGCGGGGTGCTTTTCCATGTCCACGTCGACCAGCATAGCGAGACACGATAGATCGCGATAGTCGCTGGTGAGCCTTACCTCACAGACACATCCCCACGGGGAGGTCCTACGCTGGTTGACCGCGCTGCCAAATCGGTCGTCAGCGCTGTCCGCCCGAGTGAGGATGACTGCCGTCATGCCAGAGTTTGCGTACACCGACCTGCTGCCCCTGGGCGAGGACTCCACGCCGTACCGGCTGGTGACCTCCGAGGGCGTCTCGACCTTCGAGGCCGACGGCCGTACGTTCCTCAAGGTCGAGCCCGAGGCGCTGCGCAAGCTCGCCGAGGAGGCCATCCACGACATCCAGCACTTCCTGCGCCCGGCCCACCTCGCGCAGCTGCGGCGGATCATCGACGACCCCGAGGCCTCCGCGAACGACAAGTTCGTCGCCCTGGACCTCCTCAAGAACGCGAACATCGCGGCCGCCGGCGTCCTGCCCATGTGCCAGGACACCGGCACGGCGATCGTCATGGGCAAGCGCGGCCAGAACGTCCTCACGGAGGGCGGCGACGAGGAAGCGCTCTCCCGCGGCATCTACGACGCGTACACGAACCTGAACCTGCGCTACTCGCAGATGGCCCCGCTGACCATGTGGGAGGAGAAGAACACCGGCTCGAACCTGCCCGCGCAGATCGAGCTGTACGCGACCGACGGCGGCGCGTACAAGTTCCTCTTCATGGCCAAGGGCGGCGGCTCCGCCAACAAGTCCTTCCTCTACCAGGAGACCAAGGCGGTCCTCAACGAGGCCTCCATGATGAAGTTCCTGGAGGAGAAGATCCGCTCGCTCGGCACGGCCGCCTGCCCGCCGTACCACCTCGCGATCGTCGTCGGCGGCACCTCGGCCGAGCACGCGCTGAAGACCGCCAAGTACGCCTCCGCGCACTACCTGGACGAGCTGCCCCGCGAGGGCTCCGCCCTGGGCCACGGCTTCCGCGACGAGGCCCTGGAGCAGCAGGTCTTCGAGCTCACCCAGAAGATCGGCATCGGCGCCCAGTTCGGCGGCAAGTACTTCTGCCACGACGTGCGCGTGGTGCGCCTGCCGCGCCACGGCGCCTCGCTGCCGGTGGCCATCGCGGTGTCCTGCTCCGCCGACCGCCAGGCCGTCGCGAAGATCACCGCCGAGGGCGTCTTCCTGGAGCAGCTGGAGCGCGACCCGGCCCGCTTCCTCCCGGAGACGACGGACGACCACCTCTCGGGCGGCGAAGTCGTCACCATCGACCTCAACCAGCCGATGGACGACATCCTGGCCGAGCTGTCCCGGCACCCGGTCAAGACCCGCCTCTCCCTCACCGGCCCGCTGGTCGTGGCGCGCGACATCGCCCACGCGAAGATCAAGGAGCGGCTGGACGCGGGCGAGGAGATGCCGCAGTACCTCAAGGACCACCCGGTCTACTACGCCGGCCCGGCGAAGACCCCCGAGGGCTACGCCTCGGGCTCCTTCGGCCCGACCACGGCCGGCCGCATGGACTCGTACGTCGAGCAGTTCCAGGCGGCGGGCGGCTCCAAGGTCATGCTGGCCAAGGGCAACCGCTCCCAGCAGGTGACCAACGCCTGCGGCGCGCACGGCGGCTTCTACCTCGGCTCGATCGGCGGCCCGGCGGCCCGGCTGGCCCAGGACTGCATCAAGAAGGTCGAGGTCGTCGAGTACGAGGAGCTCGGCATGGAGGCGGTCTGGAAGATCGAGGTCGAGGACTTCCCGGCGTTCATCGTCGTGGACGACAAGGGCAACGACTTCTTCCAGAACCCGGCCCCGGAACCGACCTTCACCCACATCCCGGTCCGCGGCCCGGGCCTCGCCTGACCGCTGGCGGCCCCACATCCGCACTGAGCCCCCGGCCCCGCCGGGGGCTCAGTGCGTCCCCCGGCCGAAACCGCACCCGAGCAGTTCCGGTTCCCGACTCCACCGTGACCGGCGTCGTCACGCGCTCCGGGGACCGGGCGCCGGGGCGGCAGTGGGGGGCAGGGGGTGGGGTGGGGTGGAGTGTCATCTGGTGTTCGGCCACGTGTGGATGGTGCGGTACCGGCGGCTCCGTCGCAGCCGGTTAACGTCTCCCCTATGACACAGCTGCTCCCCACCGCCCGCGACGTGCGGGTCATCGCCCACCGCGGGGCCTCCCACGAGCACCCCGAGCACACCCTCGCCGCGTACCGGCAGGCCATCGCCGACGGCGCGGACGCGCTGGAGTGCGATGTGCGGCTGACCGCCGACGGACGGCTGGTGTGCGTGCACGACCGGACGGTGGAGCGCACCTCCGACGGGCGCGGGGTCGTTTCCGCGATGACGTACGAGCAGCTCGCCGCGCTCGACTTCGGCGGTTGGAAGGGCGAGGAGCACCGCGGGGCGCAGGTGCTGCTCTTCGAGGACCTGCTCAAGGAGGCGCTGGCCGCTGACCGGCCCGTCGGGCTGGCCGTCGAGACCAAGCACCCCAGCCGGGCCGGCGGCCGGCTGGAGGCCGAGCTGGTGCGCGTGCTGAGGGACCACGGGCTCGCCGACGGCGCCGACGGCCGCGTCGAGGTGATGAGCTTCTCGCGGAACGCGCTGGTCAGGATGAACCGGCTCGCGCCCGGGCTGCCGGCCGTGTACCTGATCGAGCGGGCCGTGCGGCCGCCGCGGCCGCCGTTCGCGGGGCACGCCGGGCCGGGCATCGACCTGGTGCGCCGGGATCCGGGGCTGGTGGCGCGGCTGCGTGCCAAGGGGCTGCGGGTGCGGGTGTGGACGGTGGACGAGTTCGAGGACGTCGAGCTGTGCCTGCGGCTCGGGGTGGACACGATCATCACCAACCGGCCGCGTGAGATCCGCGCGTACATCAACGACCGCTAGCCCGCTCGCCTCCCTCCCTCCCCCGCCCCTGCTCTGCCGATCGGCGTACGGCCTCCCCCGGAGGTCCGGCCGATCGGCAGATGGCTGCCGGCCGGGGCCGCGGCCAGGCTTGTTCCGCAAGCGAACGGAGCACCTGGTCGAGGGAGTTCGAATGAAGATCCGCAGCATGGTCCTGTCCGCCGCCGCGCTCGGCACCGTCGGTGCGCTGGTTCTCGCGGCGCCCGCGCCGGCCTCCGCGCCGCGCGCCGCCGCCGTGCACGGCACGGCGCGGGTGCTGTTCTCGTACGCGCCGCAGGGCGACGTGATCCGGTTCGGCGTGGACGCCGAGGCGGCGCCGTACACCCGGCCGGTCACGATCGAGGGGAAGCCGCAGCCGGGGACGCCCGTGGACGCGAAGGGGAAGGTCACCGTCTACCACCAGCGGTCGTTCGACGGCAGCGTCGGGACGTCGGAGGCCGAGGTCGACTGCCTGATGACCGGCGACGGGGTGGCCACCCTCACGGCGGTCGTGACGAAGTCGAACGTCGGTACGGTCGGGGAGCGGATCGGCATCAGCGTGCAGGACGGCCGGCACGGCGCGCCCGACCGGCTGGGCTTCTCCTGGGGCATCGCCGACCTGGACCCGGGCCGTGACCCGATCCTCGCCCGCGTCGGCACCTGCATGGCCCCGGCGCCGTTCGCGACGGTGACCGGCGGCGGCTTCGAGGTGGCCTCGGCCCCGCTGCCGCCGCTGCGCGGGTAGGGACACCCGGCCGAGTCGTCCGGCCGGGTGTGGGGGGGGGCGTACCCGTGGACGGCCGCGCCCGCCGGGTCGTACCACCAGCCCTGGTTGCGGCCGCCGTGGCCGTCCCAGCCGATGACCTCGGTGCCGTTGGCGCTGGAGCCGCCGTCGGCGTCGAGGCAGATGCCGGTGGCCCCGTTCCGCAGCGGCCGGTACAGGTCGTCCCAGGCCCCGGCCTGGAGGACGGGCGTGCCGGTGGACGCCGGGTCGGCGCAGGAGGCCTCGCGCAGGCCCGAGCCGTACAGCAGGGTCAGGCAGGCCGCGAACGCGCCGTGGCCGCGCCGGTCGGGATGGAAGGACTGGCGGGCGGTGTTCTCGTCCCACGGGAAGTGGTCGCCGAGGTCCAGGTAGAGGCCGCGGGCCCAGGTGTCCTCCCTGCACACCTCGTGGCCGTGGAAGAGCCGCGAGTTGTCCAGGTACAGGGCTCCGGAGGCACGGGCGGCCTCCCGTACGCCCTTCTCGAAGGCGGGCACGGCGTGGTTGCGGCCCCAGGCGGCGTCGGAGTCGCAGCCGGCGCAGCCGCCCGGGAGCTTCCCGGGGAAGCCCGGGTTGTCGTAGGAGTCGGGGCCGATGGGGCTGGGGTAGCCCATGACGACGAGCTCGTAGGCGGAGTCGGCGTAGCCGGCGGCGCGCATGACCGTCTTCGGGTCGGCGACCGTGGCCTCGACCTGGCCGCAGCCCGTCCACGCGGGCCTGCCAGCCGGGGGCGTACTTCGGCTCGCAGGCGCCCTGGCCGAGCACCCGGCGGGTGACGCAGTCGGTCATGACGGGGCCGAACTGCAGGTCGTCGTTGGGTCGCCGTAGATCCTGGTGGCCTCGGCCGCCCGGACGGCTTCCAGTTCGGGCGGCAGTGGGGTGACGGCGCCGGTGACAGCGCCGCTGACGGCGCCGGAGCCGGCCGCCGGGGCGGCCGCGTGGGCCAGGGGGGTGACGGCGGTGACGCCTCCGAGGGCGGCCGCGAACGCCGCGACGGCGGCGACGGTACATCTGAGCTTGGGCGCCCTGCCCACACATGTCATGTACGCATCGCCGAGATCGGCGTTACCGCCGGTATTTACTGCCCGGCAGGGGAGAGGGGAACACTTCCTACAAGTCGGTTGCTCAACTTTTCGAGGAGGCCACGAACATGACGAACGATCAGCACGACGCCACCCGGGACCAGGCGGGGCCGCACCGCATCGAGCACGACTCGATGGGTGAGGTGAAGGTCCCCGCGCACGCCAAGTGGCGGGCCCAGACCCAGCGCGCGGTGGAGAACTTCCCGCTCTCCGGGCAGCGCCTGGAGCGCGCCCACATCGAGGCGCTCGCCCGGATCAAGGCCGCCGCGGCCACGGTCAACGCGGAGCTTGGGGTGCTCGACCGCGAGCTCGCCGCGGCCGTCGTCGCGGCCGCGGCCGAGGTGGCCGACGGCCGCTGGGACGACCACTTCCCCGTGGACGTGTTCCAGACGGGGTCCGGGACCTCGTCCAACATGAACGCCAACGAGGTGATCGCCACCCTGGCCGCCGAGCGGCTCGGCCGCGACGTCCACCCCAACGACCACGTCAACGCCTCGCAGAGCTCCAACGACGTGTTCCCGTCGTCCATCCACATCGCCGCGACCGCCGCCGTCACCCACGACCTCGTCCCCGCCCTGCGCCACCTCGAACTCGCCCTGGAGCGCAAGGCCGCCGCCTTCGCCGAGGTGGTCAAGGCGGGCCGGACCCACCTGATGGACGCCACGCCGGTCACCCTGGGCCAGGAGTTCGGCGGGTACGCCGCCCAGGTCCGCTACGGCATCGAGCGGCTGGAGGCGGCCCTGCCCCGGCTGGCCGAACTGCCGTTGGGCGGCACCGCGGTGGGCACCGGGATCAACACCCCGGCCGGCTTCTCCGCCTCCGTGATCGCCGAGGTGGCCGCCGCGACCGGGCTGCCGCTGACAGAGGCCCGCGACCACTTCGAGGCCCAGGGCGCCCGGGACGCGCTGGTGGAGACCTCGGGCATGCTCCGCACCATCGCCGTCTCCCTCACGAAGATCTGCAACGACCTGCGCTGGATGGCCTCCGGACCGCGTACGGGATTGGCCGAAATCAACCTCCCGGATCTCCAGCCGGGGTCCTCGATCATGCCCGGCAAGGTCAACCCGGTCGTCCCCGAGGCCGTGCTGATGATCGCCGCGCAGGTGACCGGAAACGACACCGCGGTCGCGGTGGCGGGCGCCGCGGGCAACTTCGAGCTCAATGTGATGCTCCCCGTGATGGCCCGGAACCTGCTCGAATCGATCCGCCTGCTGTCCTCCGCGAGCCGCCTGCTCGCCGACCGCACCGTCGACGGGATCACCGCCAACGTGGCCCGGGCCAGGGAGTACGCCGAGTCCTCCCCCTCCGTGGTCACCCCGCTCAACCGGTACATCGGCTACGAGGAGGCCGCCAAGGTCGCCAAGCGGGCCCTCGCCGAGCGGAAGACGATCAGGCAGGTCGTCCTGGAGGCCGGCTACGTCGACCGGGGCGACCTGACCCTGGAGCAGCTCGACGAGGCCCTCGACGTCCTGCGGATGACCCGGCCCTGAAACGGTTCCGGACAGGGGCCGGATCCGGTCGTTTCCCGCCCCCGAACCCCTCCGTGACCTGCACCGCAGCGAGCACAGGGGCCCCAGCCCTAATATCTGCGCATGACAGGTACCTCAGGCCGCGGGGGCGGCGAAGCACAGGGCGAGCGCTGGCGGCCGGGGACGCAGATCCTCTGGCGGTACCGCGACCACGCCCCGGGCCTGACGGGCGCGGTCCACATCTGCCGCCCGGTGACCGTGGTGCAGGACACGGCGGAGCTGCTGGCGGTGTGGATGGCGCCCGGCACCGAGTGCGTCAAGCCGGTGCTCGCCGACGGCACCCCCGTGCACGAGGAGCCGCTCGCCACCCGCTACACCGCGCCCCGCACCACCGCGCGCTCCCGCTGGTTCGGCACGGGCGTGCTGAAGCTGGCCCGGCCCGGGGACCCGTGGTCGGTGTGGCTGTTCTGGGAGCACGGCTGGCGGTTCAAGAACTGGTACGTCAACCTCGAGGAGCCGCGGTCGCGCTGGACGGGCGGGATCGACTCCGTCGACCACTTCCTCGACATCTCCGTCTACCCGGACCGCACGTGGAAGTGGCGCGACGAGGACGAGTTCGCGCAGGCGCAGCGGGTGGGCCTGCTGGACGCCGGTCAGGCGCGGCGCGTGCAGGAGGCCGGGCAGCAGGCCCTGGAGGTCGTCAAGGCGTGGGGGGCTCCGTTCTCGGACGGGTGGGAGGGCTGGCGGCCCGATCCTGCCTGGGGCGTTCCGGCCCTGCCGGCGGACTGGGACCGCACTCCGGCGCACATGACCTCATGAGACCCTTGATGCGCCCCGGGGGTTGAACCGTAATATCTCCCTCCGCAAGGTCGCGCGCGGGTGCCGCGCCCTGCCGCACTTCCGTAAATCTCGTGCCGGACGCGGAAATTGACTGGAGGTCAACGCCGGGGCGAGAGGGTAACGTGCGGGTGGGGGTCCCCGCGGACGAAGTCGGGGCGGGCGTCCCCCTGACGAAGTTTGGGGAGGAACCGCGGGGCGATGGTGTCCCCGCCGCTGAGCGGGTATACCGCGACTGACCGAGTTGAGTGCAGCGCACATCGAGCGCAAACGGACGGAATGCCACGCGTGACGGAGTACCCCACCTCGCAGGAGGGCCCGCAGCCTGCCGCAGCCGCCGCGGCACCGGCCCAGGGCGGCCCCGGCACGCCCTCCTCCGCCACCTCCGCCTCCGCTGCCGCCGGTGCCGCGGACGGGCGGGCCCCCGCCACGGTCCCCGGCGGGTGCACGGACGAGCTGGGCCACGGGAAGGCTCCCGCCCCGGCCGCCGAGGGCGTGCGCGGTGCGGCCGGACCCGGCGCCGACCCCGTACGCGCGCACGCGGACACCCCCGGCCCCGGCCCGGACGTACCACGGCCCCGCGACGGCGGGGCGGCCCCCGGTCCGGACCCCGCGGCCGCACCCGCCCGCGAGGAGGGCCGCCCGGCGGCGCAGGCCGCCCCGCGGACCCGGCGCCGGCGCGGCCGCACGCGGGACTCCGAGGCCGCCCGGACCGCCGCAGCGGCCCGCCCCGAACGCGCGGGGGAAGAGCGGCCGGCCGCGCAGGCGGCAACGGCCGCGGCAGCGGCGGCAGCAGCAGGGGGCGCCATACCGGACGGAGTACGCAGCCGCGCGGCCGACACCGGCGGTACGGACACCGCCGGCGGCAGGAGCACCAAGCACGGCAAGGGCAGCAAGAGCGGAGCCAGCAGCACCGGCACGGCCACCGCCGGCCTCGATCCCGTCGACCTCGTCGACCCGGTCGACCCCGCCGACCCGGAGGGCACCCCGCAGACCGGCGCGCCCGACGTCCGGGACCCGGCCGGGACCGGGGACCGGGCGGCGGCCGGCGGCGCGGTGCCCTCCGTCGGCAGCGTCGAGGGGGCCCTCGCCCGCCGGGAGGGCGACCGGCTGCGGTTCGTCGGCGCCGCCACGCGCCGCATCGCGCGCGGCATCGACCTCGACGAGATCGTGCTCGGCCTGTGCCGGGCCACCGTGCCGACGTTCTCCGACGCCATCCTCGTCTACCTGCGCGATCCCCTGCCGGTCGGCGACGAACGGCCCGTCGGACCGGTCGTTTTAAGGCTGCGCCGCACCGACCGGCTCCGGCCGATCGACGACCTGACCGGAGCCGAGGGCGCCGGTGCCGCGGGGGGCGCCGGGGAGCTCGACTTCAGCCAGTTGCCGTTGGTCGGCCCGCAGGGCGACCTGCCCGCCGCCGAGCTGTGCGAGATCCTGCCCGGCGGGGCGCTCGCCGAGGTGCTGCGCGGCGTCCGGCCCGTCTTCGCGTCCTCCGAGGGCGCGCAGGACGCGCTGCCGGAGCTGCTGGGCGCGGAGCACCCCGTACCGCGCGGCCGGAGGGCCGTCCTCGCGCCGCTGCGCGGCCGCCGCCGGGTGATCGGCGCCGCCGTGTTCCTGCGCAGCCCGGAGCGGCCCGCGTTCGAGCAGAACGACCTGCTGGTCGCCGCCCAGCTGGCCACGCACACCGCGCTCGGCATCGACAAGGCCGTCCTGTACGGCCGCGAGGCGTACATCGCGGACGAGCTCCAGCGCACCATGCTGCCGCACAGCCTGCCCCAGCCCACCGGGGTCCGGCTGGCCTCCCGCTACCTGCCGGCGGCCGAGACCGCCCGGGTCGGCGGGGACTGGTACGACGCCATACCCCTGCCGGGCAGCCGGGTCGCGCTCGTCGTCGGCGACGTCATGGGCCACTCCATGACCTCTGCCGCGATCATGGGCCAGCTGCGGACCACCGCGCAGACCCTGGCGCAGCTGGACCTGCCGCCCGCCGAGGTGCTGCACCACCTGGACGAGCAGGCCCAGCGGCTGGGCTCCGACCGCATGGCGACCTGCATGTACGCCGTGTACGACCCGGTGTCGCACCGGATCACCATCGCCAACGCCGGCCACCCGCCGCCCGTGCTGCTGCACCTGGGCGGCCGCGCCGAGGTGCTCCGGGTGCCCCCGGGCGCGCCCATCGGCGTCGGCGGCGTCGACTTCGAGGCCGTGGAGCTGGACGCCCCGGCCGGGGCCACGCTGCTGCTCTACACCGACGGGCTGGTGGAGTCCCGGCTGCGGGACGTGTGGACCGGCATCGAGCAGCTCCGCGAGCGGCTGGCCACCACCGCCCAGCTGACCGGGCTGGACCACCCGCCGCCGCTGGAGGCGCTCTGCGACGACGTCCTCGACATGCTGGGCCCCGGCGACCGGGACGACGACATCGCGCTGCTCGCGGCCCGCTTCGACGGGATCGCGCCCAGCGACGTGGCGTACTGGTTCCTCGACCCGGAGGAGACCGCCCCGGGGCGGGCCCGCCGGTTCGCCCGTCGGGCGCTGGCCCGCTGGGGCCTGGAGGAGCTCGAGGACTCGGTGGAGCTGCTGGTCAGCGAGGTGGTCACCAATGCGGTGCGGTACGCGGAGCGGCCGGTGACGCTGCGGCTGCTGCGGACGGACGTGCTGCGCTGCGAGGTCGGCGACGACTCCCCGCAACTGCCGCGCCAGCGGCGGGCCCGGGAGACCGACGAGGGCGGCCGCGGCCTGTTCCTCGTCAACCGGATGGCCCGGCGCTGGGGTGCGACCCGGCTGAGCAGCGGCAAGGTGGTCTGGTTCGAGCTCTCGCTGCCGGGCGGCCACGACCGCCGCTGAGGGCCCGCTGAGCGCCGCTGAGGCAACTGAGGGCCCGCTGAGGGCCGTCTGAAGCCTGCTCGACCGCCCGGGGACCGGCCGGGGCACCGCCCAGGGGCCCGGGCCGTCAGGGCCGCGCCCGGCCCGCGCGACGGCCCCCGCACCGCCCGGAAGGACCGCCGCCCCGCAGCTCGTGAGCTGCGGGGCGGCGGTCCTTCGCGTGGGGCGTGCGGCCTACGGGTTCTGCTGGCCGAACGGCGGCTGGATCGGCGGGGTCGCGCCGCTCTTCGTCGGGTCCGGCTTCACCGTGCCGCTCTTGGTCGGGTCCGGCTTGCCGCTGCTCTTGCTCGGGTCCGGGTTCGGCGAGACCTTGCTCGGGTCCGGGCTGGGCGAGACCTGGCTGGAGCTCGGCGACGGGCTGGTCGTGCTCGCCGAGGCCGACGGGGAGGTGCTGCGCGACGGCAGCTGCACGGGACCCATGTCCGCCTCGGACAGGTCGAACTTCGCCGTGTCCACGCCCTTGAGCGCGGCCAGCGTGTACGCCTTCCAGATCTCCGCCGGGAAGCTGGAGCCGCCGGCGCGTCCGCCGCCCGCGGTACCGGTCAGGGTGGTCTGCTTGGCGGTTCCCGGCTCCTCACCGAACATCGCGACGACGGTCACCAGCTCGGGCGTGTACGCGGTGAACCAGGCGGCCACGTTCGACTCGGTGGTACCGGTCTTGCCGGCGGCCTCGTACGCGGAGCTGCGCACGGCCTTGCCGGAGCCGTCGTTGACGACGCCCGTGAGGACCTTGGTGACGGTGTCGGCGGTCTCGCGGCTGAGGACCTGCTGGCCGGACTCGGGCTTCTTGAACTCGCGCTCGGCGTGCTCGGCGCTCTTGATGATCGAAGGGGTGACCTTCTTGCCGTGGTTGTCGAGGGTCGCGTAGACGCCCGCCATCTCAAGGGTGTTGGCGCTCATGGTGCCGAGCGACATGGCCGGCTTGTCCTCGGGCCAGCCCTGACGGTCCTTCATGCCGAGCTCGAGGGCCGTCTTCTTCGCGTTCGGCGGCTTCACGTCGACGATCATCTGGGCGTACACGGAGTTCACCGAGAAGTTGGTGGCCTCCTGCACCGACATCATCGGGGTGCCGTAGTTCCTGTCGTCCTGGTTCTGCGGGTTGAACGGGACGCTGCTGCCCACGACCGCGCGCTTGCTGGTGCCGTCGTACAGCGCGTTCGGCGTGATCGGCTTCTTGTCCTGGGTGAGGGCCTTGTTCTCCAGGGCGGAGGCCAGCACGACCGGCTTGAACGTCGAGCCCGGCTGGAAGTCCGTGCGCAGGGCGTTGCTCGCCCAGTGGTCGGACAGGCCGGTGCCGCCGTACATGGCGACGATCGCGCCGGTCTTCGGGTCGACGGAGGTGGCGCCGGCCTGCACGGCCGCGTCGACGGGCCGGTTCTTGCGGTCGAGCTTCGACTCCAGCTCGTCCTTGACGGCCGTCTCCAGGGCCTTCTGCTTCTTCGGGTCGATGTTGAGGACGATCTCCCAGCCGCCCGCCTGGAGTTCGGCGGCGGTCATGCCGGTCTGGCGGCGCAGCTCGGCGTCGGCGGCCTGCTTCAGGTAGCCCTTCTGGCCGTCCAGGCCCGGGGCGGGCTTGGGCTTGACCGGCTCCTGGAACTTCAGCGTCTGGCGCTTGGCCTCGTCCAGCGCGCCCATCTCGACCATGTTCTGGAAGACGCCGTTGAAGCGGACGGTGACGAGTTCCTTGCCCTTCTGGCTGGCGGTCGCCCAGTCGTAGTCGCTGGGGGCCTGGAGGAGGGCCGCGAGGTAGGCGCCCTGTTCCAGCGTCAGCTTCTCGACGTCGGTGTTGTAGTAGGCCTGGGAGGCGGCCTGGATGCCGTAGGCACCGCGCCCGAAGTAGCTGGTGTTCAGGTAGCCCGCGAGGATCTCGTCCTTGGTCATCTTCTGGTCGACCTTGAGGGAGATCACCAGCTCCTTGAGCTTGCGCGTGGGAGTCTGGTCCTGCGTCAGGTAGAAGTTCTTGACGTACTGCTGGGTGATCGTCGAACCGCCCGCGGCGCCCTTGCCGGTGGCCGTCCGGACCAGGCCGCGGGCCACGCCCATGAAGTCGACGCCGCGGTCCTCGTAGAAGGACTTGTTCTCGATGGCGATGAACGCGGTCTGGATCTCCTTCGGGACCTTCTCGATCGGGACGATCTCGCGGTTCATCTCACCGACCCGGGCCATGAGGCTGCCGTCGGCGTACTTGTACGTGTTGCTCTGCTGGATCGCCTCGGCGTTCGGGTTCGGCGGGTCCACGTAGAAGTACAGGCCGACGAGTGCGGCCATGCCGAGCAGGATCATCCCGAAGAAAGTCCCCAGGATCGTCTTCCAGTTGAGGAAGCGGCGTATGCCGGTGCGCTTGCCGGCCTGCCCCTTTCCGCTGGCGCGCCCGCGCGGCGACCGCCGCGCGGTGCGCTGCTGCTGCGCTTTACGCGCTTCTGCTCGGCCCATCGCTCCCGCTCCGCTCGAATTCCCCCCCGACGTCAGCTGAAAAAGCTAACACCGCAGGTTGTGGCAAAGGTTTGCCAAGTATGAACAAAACCGTTCAATTCGGACGTGAGAATCAGCACCCACGTCAAGGGAACCGACGCTCGTACGCCCCGGAGGGTTGCGGTGACCCCGAAAAGTGATATCACTTTGCTAGGGCGTCCGATCGATCGGACCCATGGGAACGGGGGCATGTCATGACAGAAGCGGCACGGGTCGAGACGGGCGTACGGGAGTTCCCGGCGCGCAGCGTGGGCGGCGGACTCGCCCTCCTGCTCGGGCTGGCGGGGGCGGCCGCGGGGGTGCTGCTGATCGCCCTGGGCGCCGCCGGGGAGACCGGCGTGCGGCACCTCGGCCTGATCGTGCCCGGGATCCTGCTGGTGGTCGTCTCGCTGGTCGCGATGAGCGGGCTGAACACGGTCTCGCCGGGCGAGGCGCGTGTGGTGCAGCTCTTCGGCCGCTACCGCGGGACCGTCCGCACGGACGGCCTGCGTTGGGTGAACCCGCTGACCTCGCGGAGCTCGATATCCACCCGCGTGCGCAACCACGAGACGGCCGTCATGAAGGTCAACGACGCCTACGGCAACCCGATCGAGCTGGCCGCGGTCGTGGTGTGGCGGGTCCAGGACACGGCGCGCGCCAACTTCGAGGTGGAGGACTTCGCCGAGTTCGTGGAGACCCAGGCCGAGGCGGCGGTCCGGCACATCGCGATCGAGTACCCCTACGACGCCCACGACGAGGGCGGCCTGTCGCTGCGCGGCAACGCCGAGGAGATCACCGAGAAGCTGGCCCTGGAGCTCGCGGCGCGGGTCGACGCGGCCGGCGTCGAGATCATCGAGTCGCGCTTCACGCATCTCGCGTACGCTCCGGAGATCGCCTCCGCGATGCTCCAGCGCCAGCAGGCGGGCGCGGTCGTGGCGGCCCGCAAGCAGATCGTCGAAGGCGCGGTCGGGATGGTGGAACTGGCCCTGACCCGCCTGCAGGAGGAGGACATCGTGGAGCTGGACCCCGAGCGCAAGGCCGCCATGGTCTCCAACCTGATGGTGGTCCTCTGCGGGGACCGCGCGGCCCAGCCCGTCGTCAACACCGGCACCCTCTACCAGTGAGCTCGTCCGGCGAGGCGGAGGCCGCGGGGCCCGGGCACGGGCACGGGCCCGCGCCGAAGCGGGCCGCGCGCGCCGGACGGCAGGAGCGCAAGCAGGTGCTGCTGCGGCTCGACCCGCAGGTGTACGAGGCCCTCGCGCGCTGGGCCGGCGAGGAACTGCGCAGCGCCAACGCGCAGATCGAGTTCCTGCTGCGGCGCGCGCTGGCGGAGACCGGCCGGCTCCCGGGCGGGGCGGCCCCGATCCCGCCGCGCGGCCGGCCCCGGTCCGGGCCGCGGCCCTGAGGGCCGCGGCCGGTGCCGACCGGCCCGGCAGCCGCGGCAGCCCGACAGCCCGCCGCGGTCAACGGGTGCGGCCGAGCAGGACGACACCGCCCTCCTCGGCCACGGTGCGGTAGCCGCGGCTGCGGGCCCCGGCGAGCGCGAGGGCCTCGTCGCGGATGCTCAGCGGCCAGCGCAGCTCGTCCGGGACCCGCGTGTCCACCACGATCCACGCGGGGTTCGGTCGGCTGTCGGGCCAGCCGAACAGGCTGACGCTCGTCCGGTGGACCAGGTGCGGGACGAGGTGGTCGGAGGCCTGGACGGTGGCGCCGTCCGGGATCCGGTCCATCACGTGGTGCACCACGGCGACCCGGGGATCGGTCGCCCAGAAGGACGGCCGGAACAGCTGGCCCAGCGAGTGGCTCGGCAGCAGCAGGAGGCACACGCCGGCCGCGCCCAGCAGGTAGCGGCGCAGGCCGGCAGCGGTGGTGCCGCGCCGCTGGAGGGCGTCGACGAACGCCGCGAAGACGATGGGCATGAGGGTGAGGGAGTAGTGGTAGCCGGTCCCCCAGTGCGGCTCGTAGTCGGAGACCGCCCGCCACAGCAGGGTCGGCACCGCGACCAGGACCAGCGGTGAGCGCAGGGCCAGGAACAGCGTCGGCGCCAGCAGCAGCACCAGCGTCATCACCTTGGTGTCGGGGGTGACGAGCCCGAGCGTGGCCTTGTACAGCAGCTGCCCGGGGCCGCCGCCCGCACCGCCGTCGCCGTCCCCGCCGCCGAGGAAGCCGGCGTAGAAGTACGTGCCGCTCGGGTTGAGCGCGGGCAGCACCACCAGCATCGCCAGCATCAGCCACACCACCCCGGCCACAGCGGCGGCGATACCGAGCCGGCGTCCCCCCTTGCCGGCGCGCCACGCGGCCAGCAGCCCGATCACGGCGACGGTGAGCCCCATGTCCTCCTTCACCAGCAGCAGCGGCAGCGCCCACAGCACGGCCGCCCGCAGCCGCCCCTGACCCAGCGCGACCAGGGAGCAGGCCAGCAGCGGGACGGCGAAGGCCCACTCGTGGAAGTCGAAGCCGACCCCGCTCGCGATGCCCCACGAGAGCCCGTAGACGAGCCCGACCACCACCCCCGCGGCGGCGCCCAGCGCCCGGTGCGCCCAGCGCATCAACGGCAGCGTGCTCACCGCGACGAGGGCCGCCTGGGCCAGCAGCAGGGTGCGGGCCGACGGCCAGACCCAGTACGCCGGGGCCAGGAGGGCCAGGACCGGGGAGAAGTGGTCGCCGAGCAGGGGGAAGCCCGGCCCCTTGACCTCGGAGACCGGCAGGTGCCCCGCCGCGTAGGAGCGGACGGCCTGTTCGAAGATCGCCAGGTCGAAGCTGTGCGAGTGCAGCCGCTCGTGGGTGCGCAGCGACAGCGTCGCGTAGAGGAGGAAGAGCCCGGAGGCCACCGCCCACGTCCACCACGGGGGTGCGGACCGACCGGCGGACGCGGCGGCGGCCGGGGTCGGCCGGCCGTCCGTCCGCGCCGGTGCGGCGGACTGCTGCGGCGGGAGCGCGGGGGTGTCCGCGGGAGGTGCGTGCATGGTGCGCCTTTCGGGAGACGGGGCCGCCGGAACGCGGCCGGTACGAGGCCGGTGGCCGGAGCTGGGCCGGAACGGCCGGATCAGGGCCGGAACGGGGACCCGCGAAAACGGGATCAGTGCCCACAAAGTGCCAGCCGCTCCCGGAGCCGGCGCCGAGCCGCCGCCTCCGGGCGCCAAGTCCCTTCGAATGGCCGCAGGACGGGGCGGCGCCCACCTCTGCACCCCATGTATACACACCGCGTATACACCGGATGTATAGTCCTGGGCATGTCCATCGGTCACACGCTCCTCGGCCTCCTGGAGGCCGGCCCCCGGCACGGCTACGACCTCAAGCGCGCCTTCGACGAGAAGTTCGGCCACGACCGCCCGCTCGCCTACGGGCAGGTCTACTCGACCATGTCCCGCCTCCTGAAGAACGGCCTCGTCGAGGTCGACGGGATCGAGGCGGGCGGCGGCCCCGACCGCAAGCGGTACGCCATCACCGACGCCGGCGTCACCGACGTCTCGGCCTGGCTCGCGCAGCCCGAGAAGCCCGAGCCCTACCTCCAGTCCACCCTCTACACCAAGGTCGTCCTCGCGCTCCTGACCGGCCGCAGCGCCGCCGACCTGCTGGACACCCAGCGCGCCGAGCACCTGCGGCTGATGCGCACCCTGACCCAGCGCAAGCGCAAGGGGGACCTCGCCGACCAGCTGGTCTGCGACCACGCCCTGTTCCACCTCGAAGCCGACCTGCGGTGGCTGGAGCTCACCGCCGCCCGCCTCGACCGGCTCCGGCAGGAGGTGGCCCGGTGACCCCCGCCGGCTCCCTGCTCGCCGCCACGGACCTCCGCAAGGCGTACGGGGCCACGTACGCCCTGGACGGCGCCGGGTTCTCCATCCACCCCGGCGAGGTCGTCGCCGTCATGGGCCCCTCCGGTTCCGGCAAGTCCACCCTGCTGCACTGCCTGGCCGGCATCCTGACGCCCGACTCCGGTTCCATCACCTACGCGGGCCGCGAGCTGACCGCGATGAACGACGCCGAGCGCAGCGCCCTGCGCCGCACGGATTTCGGCTTCGTCTTCCAGTTCGGCCGCCTCGTGCCCGAGCTGACCTGCGTGGAGAACGTCGCCCTGCCGCTGCGGCTGACCGGCGTCAAGCGCCGGGAGGCCGAGCGGACCGCCCTGCACTGGATGGAGCAGCTCCAGGTCGACGACCTGGCCCGCAAGCGCCCCGGCGAGGTCAGCGGCGGCCAGGGCCAGCGCGTCGCCGTGGCCCGCGCCCTGGTCACCGGCCCGCGGGTGGTCTTCGCGGACGAGCCCACCGGCGCCCTCGACTCCCTCAACGGCGAGCTCGTGATGCAGCTGCTGACCGAGTCCGCCCGGGCCGCCAACACCGCCGTCGTCCTCGTCACGCACGAGACCCGGGTGGCCGCGTACTCCGACCGCGAGATCGTCGTCCGTGACGGCCGTTCCCGCGACATGGAGCGGATCGTATGAACCTGCTCCGGACCTGGGCCCGCGACCTGGCCATGGGCGTCCGGTTCGCCGTCGGCGGCGGCCGCGAGGGCTGGACGCGCACCCTCCTGACCGGTGTGGGCGTCGGCCTCGGCGTCGCCCTGCTGCTGGGCACCACCGCCGTGCCCGCCGCGATGGCGGCCCGCGACGCGCGCGGCGACGCCCGCGAGACGATCACCTCCCACACCGCCGACCGGCCCGGGCGCAACACCCTGCTGATCGCCTCCGGGAACATGACCTACCGCTCGGACGACGTGAACGGGCGCCTGGTCCAACCCGAGGGCCCCGACGCGCCGCTCGCGCCCGGGCTGAAGAAGTACCCGGGCCCCGGCGAGCTGGCCGTCTCCCCCGCCCTCGACCGGCTGCTGAAGAGCGACGCCGGCAAGCTGCTGCGGGAGCGCCTCGACGGGCGGGTCACGGCCGTCATCGGCGACGCCGGACTCGTCGGACCGGGCGAGCTCTACTACTACGCGGGCACCGACCGGCTCTCCCAGGAGGCGGACAGCCCCTACGTCCAGCGGATCACCGCCTTCGAGAACACCCTGGAGGCCCAGCCCCTCGACCCGGTCCTGGCCCTGCTCGTGCTCGTCATGTTCACCGCCCTGCTGGTGCCGGTGGCCGTGTTCGTCGCAGCCGCCGTCCGCTTCGGCGGCGACCGCCGCGACCAGCGCCTCGCCGCCCTGCGCCTGGTCGGCGCGGACGGCCGGATGACCCGACGGATCGCCGCCGGGGAGGCGCTCGCCGGCGCGGTGGCCGGCCTGCTCCTGGGCGCCGGGTTCTTCCTCGCCGCCCGCCGGCTCACCCCGTACGTCAGCCTCCAGGACCGCAGCCTCTTCCCCGCCGACCTCGCCCCGGCCTGGCCGCTGGCCCTGGTCGTCGCCGTCGCCGTCCCGGCCGCGGCCGTCCTCGTGACCCTGTTCGCGCTGCGGGGCGCGGTCATCGAGCCGCTGGGCGTGGTGCGCTCGGCCGCCCCGGTCCGGCGCCGCCTGTGGTGGCGGCTGCTGCTGCCGCCGGCCGGACTCGGCCTGCTGGTCCCGATGGTGGGCCGCGGCAACGGGTCCGGCCGGTTCAACCAGTGGCAGGTGTCCGCCGGCGTGGTGCTGCTCCTCGTCGGCATCACCGCCCTGCTGCCCTGGCTGCTGGAGCGGGCCGTCGGCCTGTCCGGCGGGGCCGGACCGGTCTCCTGGCAGCTGGCCCTGCGCCGGCTCCAGCTCACCAGCGGCACCGCCGCCCGGCTGGTCGGCGGCATCGCGGTCGCGGTCGCCGGGGCCATCGCCCTGCAGATGCTCTTCGCCGGCGTCGAGCGCGACTACTCCGAGGAGACCGGCCAGGACCCGGGCCGGGCCTCGCTGTCGATCCTCACCCGCTCCGGCACCGAGGACCGGGTCGACGCCCTCGGCAGGGCGGTGGCCGGCACCAGGGGCATCACCAAGTCCGTCCCGCTGGCCTCGACTTCGGCCGCCGCCGACCCGGCTGACGCGGAGTCCGACCCGATCCAGCTCACCATCGGCACGTGCGCCGCCCTCGGCGAGGTCGCCGTGCTGCCCTCCTGCCGCGACGGCGATGCCTTCGCCCTGACGGGCGGCACCACCGTGCGCGGCGAGCGGGCCACCGCGGCTCCCGGAGAGAAGCTGTACACGGGGAACCTCCACGACCCCGACGGCCCGCCGCCCACCGTCTGGACCGTGCCCGCCTCCACCCGCCCGGCGCAGGCCCGCAAGGACCCGGTCGGCTCGACGCGCAGCGGCCTGCTGGTCACCCCGTCCGCCGCCCCGAAGGTGCAGCGCTACGGCTCCGCCCAGGTGTACATCACCCTGGACCCGGGCACGCCGGACGCGATGGAGCTGGCCCGGACGGCGGCCTACAAGGCCGACCCACTGGCCACCGTGATGACCCTCCAGTCGACCCGGACGGCCCCCGAGCTCGGCTCCATCCGGACCGGCCTGTTCATCGGCGCCACCCTGGTCCTCGTCCTGATCGGCGCCAGCCTGCTGGTGTCCCAGCTGGAGCAGCTGCGCGAGCGCCGGAAGCTGCTGGCCGCCCTGGTCGCCTTCGGTACCAGGCGCTCGACGCTCGGCCTGTCGGTGCTCTGGCAGACGGCCCTGCCGGTCCTGCTCGGCCTGGCCCTGGCCACCGTCATCGGCCTCACGCTCGGGGCGGTGCTGATGCGGATGACCGACGTACCCGTCCGCATCGACTGGGCTTCGGTCGCGGGGATGGCCGGCATCGGGGCCGCCACCGTCGCCGTGGTGACCCTGCTCAGCCTGCCGCCGCTGCTGCGGATGATGCGCCCGGACGGTCTGCGCACCGAGTGACCGGCGCGCCGGCCGGCGCCGTACGCACGCCCGTTCCCGGCGGTCCGACTACTCGGCGGGCCACACCGGGAGCGGGCGCACGGCTTCGCGCAGCGCGGCCGCGATGGCCCGGAACTCCTCCTGCCGGGCGGTGCCGGTCCGCATGGCGAGCGCGATCCGCCGGGAGGGCGCGGGCTCGGCGAAGTACCCGGTGGCCAGGTACTCGTTGCGGGCGGTCTCCAGCCGCAGCGCGGTGCGCGGCAGCAGGGTGACTCCGAGGCCGCCCGCGACCAGCTGGACGAGGGTGGACAGCCCGGCGGCGGTGGTGGTGACGTCGGCGCCGTCGGTCCGCCCTGCCTCCCGGCAGATGTCCAGGGCCTGGTCGCGCAGGCAGTGGCCCTCGTCCAGCAACAGCAGCTGCAGGCCGCGCAGTTCCTCGCGCGGGATGTCCCGGCGCCCGGCCAGCGGGTGCTCGCGGGGGGCGAGCAGGACGAAGTCCTCGTCGAACACCGGGAGTTCGGTGACCCCGGGCACCCCGAGGGGTACGGCGAGCAGCAGCAGGTCGAGTCGTCCGGCGGCGAGCCCGTCCAGCAGCGACGACGTCTGCTCCTCGTGCACCTGGAGGTCCATGCCCGGGTAGCGGCGGTGGAACAGGCCGAGCACGGTCGGCAGCAGGTAGGGGGCGACCGTGGGGATCACCCCGAGGCGCAGGACGCCGGTGAAGGGGGCGCGTACCGCCTCGGCCTCCTCCAGCAGGGCGCCCATGGCGTCGAGGACGGCGCGGGCGCGGGTCGCGATCCGCTCGCCGGCCGGGGAGAGCAGCACCTTGCGGGTGGTGCGCTCCAGCAGCTGGACGCCGAGGGCCTCCTCCAGTGCGGAGACGGCGCCGGAGAGCGCGGGCTGGCTCATTCCGATGGCGGCGGCGGCATCCCGGAAGTGCAGGTGTTCGGCGACGGCGGCGAACGCGCGCAGTTGTGCGAGCGTCGCCTGCTTCGCTCCCCTACTACCCACAGCCACTGATAAGCACCTCCGATCACCCACTACAAGACTAGCTATTTCCGCAATCAATGCTGGCTGTGCCAGCATGTGAGACACGTCCACCCCCTCGAAAAGCGCCCGACCAGGGCGCCTTTCCCCTGCAAGGAGAGCACGTGCTCACTGTCGGTGACAAGTTCCCCACCTACGATCTGACCGCCTGCGTCTCGCTCGAGGCCGGCAAGGAGTTCGCTCAGATCGACCACAAGACCTACGAGGGCAAGTGGCGCGTGGTGTTCTTCTGGCCGAAGGACTTCACCTTCGTGTGCCCGACCGAGATCGCCGCCTTCGGCAAGCTGAACGACGAGTTCGCCGACCGCGACGCGCAGGTCCTCGGCGTCTCCGGCGACTCCGAGTTCGTCCACCACGCCTGGCGCAAGGACCACGCCGACCTGCGTGACCTGCCCTTCCCGATGCTGGCCGACTCCAAGCACGAGCTGATGCAGGCCTGCGGCGTGCAGGGTGCGGACGGCTTCGCGCAGCGCGCCGTCTTCGTCGTCGACCCGAACAACGAGATCCAGTTCTCGATGGTGACCGCCGGCTCCGTCGGCCGTAACCCCAAGGAGGTCCTGCGGGTCCTCGACGCCCTGCAGACGGACGAGCTGTGCCCCTGCAACTGGACCAAGGGCGAGGACACCCTGGACGCCGGCGCCCTGCTGGCCGGTGAGTGACGGATGTCCCTCGACTCCCTCAAGTCCGCCATACCGGACTTCGCCAAGGACCTGAAGCTCAACCTGGGCTCGGTCATCGGCAACCAGGACACCCTCACCCAGCAGCAGCTGTGGGGCACCGTCCTGTCCTGCGCCATCGCCGCCCGCTCCCCGCGGGTCCTGCGTGAGCTGGAGCCGGAGGCCAAGGCCGCGCTGTCGCCCGAGGCGTACACGGCCGCCAAGTCGGCCGCCGCGGTCATGGCGATGAACAACGTCTTCTACCGCACCCGCCACCTGCTCTCCGACCCGGAGTACGGCACGCTGCGGGCGGGCCTGCGGATGAACGTCATCGGCAACCCGGGCGTGGAGAAGGTCGACTTCGAGCTGTGGTCGCTCGCCGTCTCCGCCATCAACGGCTGCGGCCAGTGCCTGGACTCGCACGAGCAGGTCCTGCGCAAGGCCGGTGTCGAGCGCTCGACGATCCAGGAGGCCTTCAAGATCGCTTCGGTGATCCAGGCCGTCGCGGTGACCCTCGACGCCGAGGCCACCCTCGCCGAGTAGCAGCCCGTACGCGCACAGGGGCCCCGCCGCCGTCACGGCAGCGGGGCCCCTGTCCCGTTCTACTTGCGCAGCCGGGCCATCAGGGTCCGCATGTCCTCGACCATGGCCGCCTTGACGGCGTCCTCGTCGGGCTGCGGGCCCTCGGCGCCCGCCTCGTCGGTGTCCCCGAGCCACCCGACCGACAGCGTGAACACCGCCCCGCCGTCGAGCACCTGGAGGCGGGGGCCCGAGGTGTAGGGGGACCTGCTGTTCATCAGCGCCCGCTCGCCGAGCCCGGCCACCTGCTCCACCTCGCCGGCGTTCGGCACCACCTCCCGGAAGACGCCCGGGGCGACCCCGAACTCCGCCTCCGGGTCGGTCTTCTTGTGCAGCTCGACCATGACCTGCATCTGGTACGAGGTGCCCTTCTCCACCCACTCCGTGAAGTACTCGCAGTGGGACCAGTCGAGGGCCGGGCTCTCCCGGTGGGCCCGGTGGTTGGACATCACGGGCGCGGTCGTCCTCACGAGGGTGTCGAGCCGGGTCTCCTTGCACAGGTCCTCGCTGTGCCGGTACGCGAGCGGCGGCGCTCCGAAGGAACGGTCCTGCAACACCGGTAAGGCCGCCCACGCGGCCGAGGCCAGCAGGGCCCCGCCCAGCGCCCACGGCCACGGCGCCCGCGCCCCGCGTACGGCGCGTCCGGCGCCCTCCGCATCGTCCTGCGGCACCGGAGCGGCGGGCGGCCGGTCGTCCTCCCAGCCCCCCTCCAGCTCAGGCTCGCTGATCACTGCCGGCCTCCCGCGCAGCCTGCTCCACCGCCGTCGCCCCGTGCGGACCGGGGCCGATCGGCGCGGCGCCGTGCAGGAGCTGGTCGCGCGAGTAGGCCTTCAGGTAGCCGACCACGGTGTTGGTGACGGCGACCAGCGGCACGGCGACCACCGCCCCGCCGATGCCCGCGATCATGCCGCCCGCGGCCACCACCAGCACCACCGCGAGCGGGTGCACCCGTACCGCCCGGCCGAGGATGAACGGCTGGAGCACGTGCCCCTCGATCTGCTGCACCGCCAGCACCACGGCCAGCACCAGCAGGGCGCTGACCGGCCCCTGCGTCACCAGCGCGACGACCACGGCGAGGGCGCCGGAGACCACCGCGCCGACCAGCGGGATGAAGGCGAACAGGAAGATGAACACGGCCAGCGGCACCGCCATCGGCACGTTGAGGAAGTAGATGCCCAGGCCGATGAAGATGGCGTCGATGAGCGCGACGAGGACCGTGCCGCGCACGTACGCGGTCAGCGTCCGCCAGGCGCGCGGGCCGGCACCGGCCACGCCCCGGCGGGCGCCGGCCGGGACGAGGCCCAGGGCCCAGCCCCAGATGCGCGCGCCGTCGTAGAGCAGGAACAGCGTCGAGAACATCGCGAGCAGCATCCCGGTGAGCACCTCGACCAGGACCGTCACGCCCTGCAGGCCCGCGGAGGTGATCTGCTCGGTGTTGGTGCCGATGGTCTCGCTGAGGTTCTTCGCGATGTCGTTGATCTGCTTCTCGGTCACGTGGAACGGACTGGCCAGTGCCCAGAGTTTGAGCTCGTTGATGCCGTCGCGGACGCGGGCGGAGAGGTCGTCGAGGTTCTCCATGACCTGCCAGACCACGAACCAGCCGACCAGGCCGATGACCACGAAGCCGAGGACGGCGGTGACGGCCGTGGCCAGTCCGCGCGGCAGCCCGAGCCGGCGCAGCCGCACCACGAAGGGCTGGAGCAGCGCGGTGACCAGCATGGCCGCGGCGAACGCGAGGACGACCAGGCGGACTTCGCTGATCACCTTCATCAGCACCCAGAGCATCCCGGCGAGCAGCAGCAGCCGCCAGCTGGCCTCGGCGGCGACCCGCATGCCCCAGGGGATCACGCTCGCCGGGTCGGGGCGCGCGGGCTGGGCGGGCGGCAGGGGCGGGTGGGACGGGAGGGCCGGGTGCTCCGTGGAGGTGCCCGGCGCCGGGGTCGGCTGCCCGGAGGCGGCGGCGGGGGCCCGGCCCTCGCCGGCCGTCCCGGCACCGGACCCGGACCCGGATCCGGAGCCGGAGCCGGCCTCGGAGCCGGCCCCGGAGTCGGGCCCGGACCCGCCCTCGACCACGGCACGCCGCGCGGCCAGTCCGGCCTCCATCCGGTTCAGTCTGCTCGCGAGCCGGCCGAGCCAGCCTGCCCTGTTCCCCATGTCGTTCCTTTCCCCCCACCTGCGGACGCACTCCGACAGACCGTACACGCGGGGAGCCCCGCACCGTCGGACGGTGCGGGGCTCCCCGGAAGTCGAGCGGCTGCGGCTCGGGCCGGTTCTAGTACCAGCCGTTGGCCTGGTGGAAGCTCCAGGCTCCGCAGGGGCTGCCGTAGCGGTCGTTCATGTAGTTCAGCCCCCACTGGATCTGGGTGGCCGGGTTGGTGCGCCAGTCGGAGGCGACCGAGGACATCTTCGACCCGGGGAGCGCCTGGACCAGACCGTACGCGCCCGAGGACGAGTTGACGGCCTTGTAGTTCCAGGTGGATTCCTGGTTGACGATGTTGGAGAAGCACTGGAACTGGCCGGACGGGACGATCTGCCGGGCGATGTCCTTGACCTGAGCGACCGTGTAGGAGCTCTGGGGCGCGAAGTCGGAGGCGTCGCGCGTGGCGGAGCGGCTGGCGATCTCTTCCTTCGCCTCGCGCTCCTTCTTCAGCTTCTCGTCCGCGGCCTTCTGGGCCTCGGCCTTCTTGCTCTTGGCGTCCTCGGCGGCCTGGACGCGGGCGGCCTCCTCGGCCGAACGGCGGGCCTCGGTGTCGGCACCCTGCGCGATGGTGTCGGCCTGCTGCGCCAGGGAGCCGCTCTGGACCTCGACCTGCTCGCCGACCGGGATGTCGGCCAGGAGGGTGGCCCCGGACGCGGTGGTCTCCAGGTCGTTCGCGGAGGGGTCGCCTGCGGCGACGCCCACGACTGCGCCCACGGTGGTGACCGCGGTGGCCGACGCCACTGCGAATCCCCGGACCGAGATCCGGCTCACACGATGTCCTTCCAGCAGCGTCCGCAGTGACCGGGCGGGCGCAAGAGTGCCCCTGACACTGGCCTCCGTGGAACGTCGTCACTGGAGGCGCGGGCCCGTGGGCAACTCCCCTGCGGGGGCTGCCGCGTGATACTCGGGCGGCATACGGCGAACGGTTGTGGAGTTGTGGTGGTGCACGTATCTCACGGGAGATACAACTGTGCCGTATGCAGGGCCTGACGGAAAACAGACTCTGCCGGACCCCGCCACCGCAAGGCAATTCCCCGATGCGTGGGAAAGGTCACACCTGGCATGTCGCGGCTTGTTGCACCGAAGGGCTGTGCAACACGACGCCGCCCGGCTAGGCTCCTGGACCTTTGCCGGACGGCGTCAACCAACTGTCCCGCTATGGGGTTTTCACCCCGTAGGCACCTACAGGTTCTCCAGCATCTCCGTCACGAGGGCCGCGATCGGCGAGCGCTCGGAACGGGTCAGCGTGACGTGCGCGAAGAGCGGATGCCCCTTCAGTTTCTCGACGACGGCGACCACTCCGTCGTACCGGCCGACCCGGAGGTTGTCGCGCTGGGCGACGTCGTGGGTCAGGACCACCCGCGAATTCGTCCCGATCCGGGACAGAACGGTCAGCAGGACGTTGCGCTCCAGGGACTGCGCCTCGTCGACGATGACGAACGCGTCGTGCAGCGAGCGGCCGCGGATGTGGGTGAGCGGCAGGACCTCCAGCATCCCCCGGTTCAGCACCTCCTCGATGACCTCCCGCCCGGCCACCGCCGAGAGGGTGTCGAAGACGGCCTGCGCCCAGGGGCTCATCTTCTCGGACTGGTCCCCGGGCAGGTAGCCCAGCTCCTGCCCGCCCACCGCGTACAGCGGCCGGAAGACCATCACCTTCTGGTGCTGGCGGCGCTCCAGCACGGCTTCCAGGCCCGCGCACAGCGCCAGGGCCGACTTGCCGGTGCCGGCCCGGCCGCCCATGGAGATGATGCCGATCTCGGGGTCGAGCAGCAGGTCGAGCGCGATGCGCTGCTCGGCGCTGCGGCCGTGCAGCCCGAAGGCCTCGCGGTCGCCCCGCACGAGCCGGACGTTGCCGTCGGCGGTGACCCGGCCCAGGGCCTTGCCGCGTTCGGACTGGAGGATCAGTCCGGTGTGCACGGGCAGTTCGGCGGCCTCCGGGACGTAGAGCCGCTCCTCGGAGTAGAGGAGGTCCACCTGTTCCGCGGAGAGGGCGAGCTCGCTCATGCCGGTCCAGCCGGCATCGGTGATCGCGAGCTCGGCGCGGTACTCCTCGGCGAGCAGGCCCACGGAGGAGGCCTTGATGCGCAGCGGGAGATCCTTCGAGACGACCGTGACGTCGTAGCCCTCGGCCTGGAGGTTGCGGGCGACCGCGAGGATCCGCGAGTCGTTGTCCCCCAGCCGGAAGCCCGCCGGCAGGACGCCGGGGTCGGAGTGGTTGAGTTCGACACGCAGGCTGCCGCCGAGCTCCCCGATCGGGAGGGGGGCGTCGAGCCGACCGTTGCGGACCCGGTAGTCGTCCAGCAGGCGCAGGGCCTGGCGGGCGAAGTAGCCGAGTTCGGGATGGTGGCGCTTGGCCTCCAGCTCCGTGATCACCACGATCGGGAGCACGACCTCGTGCTCGTCGAATCGGGTGATGGCGTTGGGGTCTGCCAGCAGGACGCTGGTGTCGAGGACGTAGGTCCGCCTGTCGGGCAGGCGGCGCTTAGTGCTGGTCACCACGGAAGGACGTACCCCCTCGTAAGAGGTCGGGCCTTGAAGACCGGACCGGTCATCGGCACCCCTGCGAGGGCCGAGTTCCGGCCCTCCCACTCCGTCCGTGCGAGCCGCACGTGCGTCCTGGTGCAAAGGGCCTCCCGGGCGGACGGCCCCGTGCCGTCCGCTGAGATTCGACACCCGTGGATCGGGCGTCGACCTGAAAGGGATATTCCCCGAACAGCCTCGGCCATGCCTTGGCATATGACGGACGCTCGGTGAACCCCAGGTGAAAGGCTTGCGGTGGGGACCGGCGGGGCGGGAGGGGGTGACGGGACCCGAGGGAGCCGAGGGGGCGTCAGGCGCCCCCGGACTCAGGTCCCGTAGCGGCGGTGGCGGGCCGCGTAGTCGCGCAGCGCGCGCAGGAAGTCGACCTTGCGGAAGGCCGGCCAGAACACTTCGCAGAAGTAGTACTCGGAGTGCGCGCTCTGCCACAGCATGAATCCGGACAGGCGCTGCTCACCGCTGGTGCGGATCACGAGGTCCGGGTCGGGCTGGCCTCGCGTGTAGAGGTGCTCGGCGATGTGGTCGATGTCGAGGATCTCGGCGAGCTCCTCGATGGAGGTGCCCTTGGCGGCGTGCTCCAGCAGCAGCGAGCGGACCGCGTCGGTGATCTCCTGGCGGCCGCCGTAGCCCACGGCGACGTTGACCAGTATCCCCTTGACGTCGTGCGTGGCCTGCTCGGCCTCCTTGAGCACGGTCTGGGTCCGCGCGGGCAGGATGTCGAGGTTGCCGACGTGGTGGACGCGCCAGCGGCCGTCCGCGGCGAGGCCCCGGACGGTGTTCTCGATGATGTTGAGCAGCGGGCGGAGCTCGACCTCCGGCCGGTCCAGGTTGTCCGTGGAGAGCATCCACAGGGTGACGACCTCGACGTCCGTCTCGGTGCACCAGCCCAGCATCTCGGAAATCTTGTCGGCCCCGGCCTGGTGGCCCTGTTCGGTGGTGCCTCCGGACGCCTTCGCCCAGCGCCGGTTGCCGTCCAGGATCACACCGATGTGCTTGGGCGACGCGGCGTGGTCGAGGCGGCCTTCCACCCGGCGTGCGTACAGCCTGTACACCAGGTCGCGCAGCTTCACGATCTTCCAGCCCCTCCGTGCGGTGCCCCCGTGCGAAATGCGGTCCTCCCCCGGTCCGCCACATTACTGCGCAGGGGGATCGGGTACCCAACTCGGTCTGTCACAGGTCCGTGATAGAGAGGACAACGTGACTGATAACAATCCCTATCGGGCAGAGCCCGCTCGTTACGACGCCATGGAGTACCGGCGCAGTGGCCTCAGCGGCCTCAAGCTCCCCGCGATCTCCCTCGGCCTCTGGCACAACTTCGGCGACGACAAGTCCCTGGAGTCCCAGCGCGCCATCCTGCGCCGCGCCTTCGACCTCGGCGTGACCCACTTCGACCTGGCGAACAACTACGGCCCGCCGCCCGGCTCGGCCGAGCTGAACTTCGGCAAGATCTTCGCCGAGGACTTCGCGGGCTACCGCGACGAGCTGATCGTCTCCACCAAGGCCGGGTACCTGATGCACCCCGGCCCGTACGGCGAGTGGGGCAGCCGGAAGTACCTCCTCGGCTCCCTCGACGCCTCGCTGAAGCGGATGGGCCTCGACTACGTCGACATCTTCTACTCGCACCGCTTCGACCCGGAGACCCCGCTCGAAGAGACGATGGGCGCCCTGGCGTCCGCCGTCCAGCAGGGCAAGGCGCTCTACGTCGGCATCTCCTCGTACACCGCGGAGCAGACGGCCGAGGCGGCCCGGATCCTGCGCGGGATGGGCGTGCGGCCGCTGATCCACCAGCCCTCGTACTCCATGATCAACCGCTGGACGGAGGAGGACGGGCTGCTGGACACCCTGGAGGAGGCCGGCATGGGCTGCATCTCCTTCGCGCCGCTGGCGCAGGGCCTGCTGACCGGCAAGTACCTCGGGGGCGGCATCCCGGAGGGCTCGCGCGCCTCGCAGGGCAAGTCCCTCGACCCGGGCCTGCTCTCGCCGGAGGTGCAGCGCCGCCTCGAAGGCCTGAACGAGATCGCTGCCCGGCGCGGGCAGTCGCTGGCCCAGCTGGCGCTGAACTGGGTGCTGCGGGACCAGCGGATGACCTCGGCCCTGATCGGTGCGTCGAGCGTCCGGCAGCTGGAGGAGAACGTGGCCGCACTGACGGGTTCGCCGCTGACGGAGGACGAGTTGAAGGAGATCGACTCCTTCGCCGTCTCCACCCCGGGCACCAACCTCTGGGCCCAGCGCGGCTGACCTGCGCTTTTGTCGAGGGGGGCGAGGGCATGGGGCAAAAAAGAAAACGGGCCGGTCCGTGGGGGGGATACGGACCGGCCCGAGGGGGGGGGTTCCACCATAACCCTTCGTAAAGCGTTATGTGTGCATCGGCGCCGAATGATTACGCTCCGAAACCACCCAGGAGCACTCCGGTGAGGGCTCCGGCCGCCATGAAGGGGCCGAAGGGGAACGCCTGCTTCCGCCCATTGCGGCTGCGCAGGACCAGTCCGAGGCCGTAGACGGCCCCGTAGAGGAAACCGAGGAAGGCTCCGAAGAGCCATACCCCCCACCCGTACCACCCAAGAGCGACCCCCAGGGCGAGCGCCAGCTTGACGTCCCCGAAACCCATGCCGGCGGGGTTGATCAGGAACAGCAGGAGGTACGCGGCCCCCAGCGCGGCCCCGCCGAGGAGCGCGAGCCGCCAGGAGCCGGCCGCACCGGGCAGGAGGGCGGCCGCGCCGAGGGCGACCGTCGCGGCGGCGGCCAGGGGCAGCGTCAGCACGTCGGGCAGGCGGTGCACGGCGAGGTCGACGAGGGCGAGCAGGACGAGCACGGGCGCGAGCCCGGCGAACACGGCCGTCTCAGGCCGCGGCCCGACGGCCCAGCCGAGCGCGGCGCAGACCACTCCGCTGACCACCGCGACCCGCCCAGTACGCGGCCCGTACCGATGCCCGGGCACACCGAAGCCCCCCGGCCCGAGGACACCGCCCCCGGCCCGACCCCCGAACCCGAAGCGACCGCGGGACCGAAACCCCGCCGCACCCCCGGAACCGAAGCGGACGCGGGACCGGCACCGCGACACCCCGAAGCGGACGCGGGAACGAGCCCCGACCCCAGAGCCCGCGACGCCGGGCCGGGGCCCGGAGCCGGGGCTCGGGTCGGGGCCAGGCCCGGGACCGGGGCCAGGGCCAGGCCCGAGACCGGAGCCAAACCCAGGGCCGGGGCCGGGGCCAACGGGACCCAAGGCGCCGGGACCCAACGCGCCGGGATCCGAAACGTCGGGATCCGGGCCAGGGCCAGGGCCGGCGAGGCCCAAGGCGCTGGGCTCGGAGACACCGGGCCCCGAGACGCCCGAGCCGGGAACGCCGGGGTCGGGGGCACCGGGGCAGCGGGCGGGGCCGTACCAGCCGCGCAGCGGGTGCCCCCGGGGGCAGTGGCCGCGCCAGGGCACCCCTGGCGCGACGGAGAGCCGGTAGGCGGCGCGCGGCAGCAGCAGCCCGGCGGCGACGCCGTACCCGGCGGCAAGGATGATCACGACCACGGCCATCCGCCGAAGGTAGGCGGCGACGACCGGGCCGGCATGGGCCCGTGGGCCCAACCCCGGCCGACCGGGCGTCCACGGATGGCCGGGAAACGCCGTCGGCACGGCTACGGCCCACCGCGGCGCCCTAGGGTGGCGGCCATGGGTCGGGGGCGGCGGTGGACGGACGGCAAGGGCGTCCTGCGAACGGACGACAAGGGCAGCGCAGGCCACGCGACCCGCGAAGGCAGCGCGGCCGACACGGACGGCGCGGCCGACACGGACAGCGCAGCCGCCACGCGCGGTGCGGACGGCACTGGGTTGGTGCCGTTGGAGATCGCGGCGTCGTACCGGGCCCGCACCCGGGGCCTGCTGGGGCGGGACGGGATCACCGGCGCCCTGCTGCTGACCCCGGCCGGGAGCGTGCACACCTTCGGGATGCGGTTCGCCATCGACGTGGCCCACCTGGACCGGAACCTCCGCGTGATCGCCCTGACCACGATGCCGCCGGGCCGGCTGGGGCTGCCGCGGCTGCGCTCCCGGCACGTCCTGGAGGCGGAGGCGGGGGCGATGGCGGCCTGGGGGCTCCGTGTGGGCTCGCAGGTCTCGGTGGCCGGACCGGAGCGTCTCATCTCGCGCTGGGCGCGCGGCCTGCCCGGCGGTAGGTTGGGGCGGTTGAGCCGGGGTGGCAGGGGAGCGGATGACGGAGAACGCGCGGGTCAAGGCGCTGGAGCAGATCATGCCCGCGACCCACGGCGCCGATGAGGACATCGACTGGCAGCGGGCCGAGACCGTCTGGGGCACCCGGTTCCCGTCCGACTTCGTCGCCTTCATGGGCCGCTTCGGAGCCGGCAGCATCAACGGTGAGGCGAGCGTCCTGCTGCCGCTGCCCAAGCCCGGACTCCAGTGGGATCCGGCCGAGATGGCCGAGGAGACCGCAAACGCCCGGCAGCAGTGGGAGGCGGAGGGCGGCCGGGCCGCCCTCGACGTGGACCCCGAGTCGATCATCGCGTGGGGCGTCACCGGTGGCTCGGACATCCTGTGCTGGCTGGCCTCCGACCCCGATCCGGACCGCTGGCCGGTCCTGGTCATCGGCCGGCACACGGCCGATGCCTTCGCCGTGTACCCGTACGGGATGGCCGAGTTCCTGCTGCGGCTGTGCTCGGACGAGTTCGACGTGAGCCCCGTCGGCCTCACCTTCTGGGACGGCGGGCGGCTCAGCTTCGTGCACTGGCGCAAGGCGCAGCGCCGCTGGCAGGAGGGCCGCAACCCCGAGACGGGAGACCCCGACCCGTACGCCGGCGACTTCCCCGACTGACCGACAACCGCCGCCCGCACCGGCCGGATCCCCGCATCGGACCCGCACGCGCCGGACCTCCTCGGCCGCCGCCCCGTGCCGGCCGGCCCCCTCCGCCACCCCACAACGCCCCGACCCGCGGCCGGACGACCGCAGCCGGACCTGCACCGGCCGCACCCCGGCGGCAGCCGACCCCCGCGGCCGGTTCCCCCCGGCCGCCCCGCAGCAGCCGGACCGCGCGCCCACCCCCACAGCGGCCCACCCCGCGGCCGGATCCCGCGGCGCGGAACCCCGCGGTCGTACAGGCCAGCCCGCGGCCGGCCGCGCAGGGCGGCCCGCGCCTGCGGTCCGGCACCCGTTGACCTGATCCGGCCCCGAGCCTGCGCCCCGTATCCCATCCGGCGGAAACGGGCCTTTCGACATGTCTACGCGCGTCACACTCCCTGGCCCCATATCGGAAAACACCATCAGGAAAAGCGGTGCTTGGAGCATTGCCCACAAACACCGCCCCAACCGAACTTATCGCCCGCCCACAAGGGAGAATTCCGGCCAGCGGGCCGCGGACGGTCAACCCCCGGTCCGGAGTGATTCACAAGCACTGACGGGAACCACAAGGAATTCAGGGGAATAGACCCGTGCAACGAAGAATTTTCCGCGCGGCCGCGGCGGCGGTCGCGCTCGGCCTGCTGGCGGCCCCGCTGTCCGGCTGCGGATCCGAGGCGGACCCCGGCGATCAGGACACCCTGCGCCTGGTCGCCGCCGAATACGGCACCAACCAGGCCACCAGCTCCAAGGCCTTCTGGGACAAGGTCGGCAAGGAATTCACCGCCGCCAACCCCGACATCAAGGTCGAGGTGCAGCTCCTGCCGTGGGCCGACATCGACCGCGAGGTCTCCCGCATGGTGAAGGCCGGAAAGGCCCCGGACATGGCCCTCATGGGCTCGTATTCGGATTTCGCAGCCAAGGGCCAGCTGTATTCCGCCGACGAACTCCTGTCGATCAGCGCGGAGGCGAACTTCCTCCCGCCTCTCGCCGAGGCCGGCTCGGTCGGCAACACCCTCTACGGCCTGCCGTGGGTGGCGAGCAGCCGGCTCCTCTTCTACAACGAGGGCCTGTTCAAGCAGGCCGGCCTCGGCGAGCCGAAGCGCTGGTCGGACCTGAAGTCCGCCGCCAAAGCGCTCAAGGACAAGGGCGTGAAGACCCCGTACGCCCTGCCGCTGGGCCCGGAGGAGGCGCACGCCGAGGCGATGATCTGGGAGCTGAGCAACGGCGGCGGGTACGCCGACAGCGCCGGCAACTACAACCTGGCCTCGGACCAGAACATCCAGGCGTTCCGCTGGGTCAAGGACAACCTGGTCGCCCCCGGGCTGACGGGCCCCGTCCCGCCCTCGCAGCTCAACCGGGCGGACGCCTTCGCCGCCTTCCTGCGCGGCGAGGTCGGCATGCTCAACGGCTATCCGTCGCTCTGGCACGAGGCCCGCGCCAAGGGGATCGCCGTGGGCACCGTCGCCATGCCGGTCTCGGACACCATGGGCGCCGGGGAGACGCCGCCGGCCGTGGGCGTCGCCGACTGGATGATGGCGTTCAAGCAGCACGGCAAGCGGACGCAGATCGGGAAGTTCCTGGACCACGTGTACCGGGACGAGAACCTGACCGACTTCGCGGGCCGCTACCACCTGCTGCCCTCGACCGTCTCGGCCTCCCGCAACCCGGCCGGCGGCCTGGACAAGAACGACGAGCTGTTCCTGACCGCCCTGCGCGGCGCGCAGCTCTACCCGGTGAACGACCCCGCGTGGGTGGAGGTCAGCGACACGATCAAGCGCAACGTCGGCCGGGCCGTCGAGCCGGGCGGCGACCCCGAGGCCGTCCTGGAGGACATCGCCGCGAAGGCGAACCAGGCCGCCAAGCGACGCTGATCAGCCGCACAGCACGGCACAGCACGACACAGCAGTGCCGGCCCTCCGGTCGGGCCGTCCCCCGGCCCCCGCCCTCCGTCCTCCGTCCTCCGTCCTCCGTTCGGGGGAAACGGTGACCGAAAAACGATCTTCGCCTCTGCCGCATGCCGATCCGTGCGTCAGAATGGCTGCCGCGGCCCTTGATCCGAGACCGCCGGCCAGCCGCCCGCAGCGCCCACAAGGTGCGCGCGACGGCCGGCCCTCCCCGCTTCGCCCCGCTAGCCCTTGCCGTCGCTCCCGGCCGAGAAGGCCGTCCGGTGGTTCTCGCAGCTGGCGTTCCAGGGCATCGAGCCGGTGAGCGTCCCGTAGCCGGTCCGGGTGACCGACCATTCGACCGTGTAGTCGCCGGTGTCGCAGCCGATCCGCTTGTTACCGGGGACCTTGGCGCGTCCCTTCGCCGGCTGGTCCGCCAGCTCCTTGTGCACTTCCAGCACCTTGCCGTGCCGCGGCGAGCGGAGCACGGCGTGCACGACGATCGGGTGCCGGCCGTCCTTCGTCGTGACGGCCTTCTTCACCAGCATCGAGTCCGACACCGCCCAGCCGAAGTCGAAGTCGGGCTGCCAGGCCAGGGACTTGGGGTCGCCGGTGCGGCGCGGGTAGTCCGGGGCCTCGGGGTGCCCGGGCCGGGACACCGTCTTGTACTGGATGTCGGGGTAGAAGCGCAGCTGCGCCTCCACCTTGTGCATGTCGTCCGCGGTCCACATCGACTTCATCGTCTTGTCGCCGCCGCCCGGGTCCTGGAGGTACGGGCCCTCCGCGGGGGCGGCAGCGGTGGCGGCGGCCTGGCCGAGGGCGGGGGTGAGGGCCGCCGCGGCGGCGGCGAGGGCGAGAGCGGCGGTGCGGGTGCGCTTCATGCCCGGACCAACGGGTCCCGCTGCGGGCCGGAACGAGGCGTGGCCGGCTTTCACCCGTACGGGGACCGCCCCGGAATACCCCATGATCGCCTTCCGTTCGGGGTGCCGGAGAGCCGCACGCGACAGCAGGAGCAGAGGAGTCGGCATGGGCACGCGGGTGAACGGAACGGTGGCGGCGGGTTGGGAGTCGGTGCGGGAGGAGTTCGCCGCCTTCGCCGGGGCCGCGGAGCACTCCCCCGAGGCGCAGCTGGTCGTGCACCGCGGCGGCCGCCGGGTGGTCGACCTGTGGACCGGCGAGGACACCGGCCCCGACACCCTGACCGGCGTGTACTCGATCAGCAAGGGCGCGGCGCACCTGGTGGTGGCGCTGCTGGTGCAGGACGGGCTGCTGGACCTGGAGCGCCCGGTGGCGGCGTACTGGCCGCAGTTCACGGGGTACGGCAAGGAGCGGCTGACGGTGCGGCAGCTGGTCGCGCACCAGTCGGGCCTGGTCAACACCGCGGAGGGCTTCGACTACGACGAGATCGCGGACGACGCGCTGATCGCGGCCCGACTGGCCGGGGCGCGCCCGTACTGGGAGCCGGGGACCGCGTACGGCTACCACGCCTTCGTCATCGGCGCGTTGACCGGCGAGGTGGTGCGGCGGGTGACGGGCCGGTCCCTGCAGGAGGTGTACGAGGAGCGGATCCGCGCCCCGTACGGGCTGGACCTGTACCTGGGGCTGCCGCGGGAGCTGGAGGGCCGCTGGAGGCCGGTGCTGGACATGCTCCCGACGCCCGAACAGCGGGCGACCGCGGCCGCGGCCACCGCCGGGGGCGGGGACGGGGATGGGGACGGGGGCTTGGACGGGGACGCAGGCGGGGACGGAGCCGGGGCGGCGGTGCCGGAGCTGCTGCCGGTGGCGTTCAACGCGCACCGGGAGCCGCCGATGGACCTGGTGGCGTTCGCCAACCACCCGCGGGTGAGGGCGCAGGGCCCGGCCTCGGCGGGCGGGGTCGGTACGGCGCGCGGCGTGGCGGGCATGTACGCGGCGGCGATCGGCGCGCTGGACGGCCGCCCGGCGCTGCTGGAGCCGGGGACGGCGGCGGAGTTCGCGCGACTGTGCCTGCCGGGCGACGACCGGGTCACCGCGGAGCGGGACCACTTCGGGCTGGGCTTCGAGCGGCAGCCGGCGGTCGGCCCGGAGGCGTTCGGGCACAGCGGTGCGGCGGGCGGCCTGGGCTGGGCGGACCCGGGGACGGGGATCGCGTACGGGTACGTGCGCCGCCGGTACGCCTTCCCCGGCGGTGCCGCCCCGGAGAACGGGCCGCTGACGGCGGCGGTCCTGCGCGCGGCCGAGGCGGGTTAGGGCCGGTCCGGCGGACAAGGGGCTCCGCGCTCGTTCACCGTGAGGTTGCCGCGGCCCACAGGACGACTGTTCCGGTGCCGAACACGACGAGATGGACCGTCAGGGTCCGCCACAGCCGCAGCACTGCAGCCAGCAGACTGCCGACTCCGAGGATGGCCGTGGCCACCTGTGCGAACTCGACCCTGTAGTGGGCTTGCTGCGCCAGGTCTCGTGCAGAGGGCGCTCCGATGGACAGGCTGCTCAACACCGTGCCGCAGCCGAGGAGCACCAGGGCCAGCACACCGAGGAAGCCGCCCACGAACGCGACGGGGGTGTCTGCCTCTCGGCGTGGTCGAGACTGGTTCACGGCTCTGATCGTTGCGGACGTACCGAGGTTGCGCATGAGCCTGCGTACTCACTTGGGATCTCCCGCAGGCCCTGGCCCCCGGGCCGCGGAGGCCCGGGGCCCGAGCCCGGGAGGGTCAGGCCTGGCCGGTCTCGAAGCGGCTGATGTGGCCGCCGTCGGTGACGGTGAACTTCCAGGCCGTCCGCATCTCGCCCCAGGTGTCGTTGCGGTAGTTGACGACGAGGCCCCGGCCGCCCTGCGACTCGGTGACGACGTCCATGTGGCCGGACGAGGAGAAGATCTCCTTGTCGGCCCAGACCCGCAGGTCACGGTCGGAGCCGTCGTCGGACATGGTCGCGTCGGGCGTGAGGAGGTCGTAGAAGGCCTCCTCGTCGTGGGCGTTGACGGCGGTGACGAAGGCTCTGACGGCCGGGTCGGACAGTTTGCTCGGGGAGATGGTCACGGGGGCTCCTGGTCGGTTCCTGGCACGGGGCCGGTGCGGCCGCACCACGGTCCGCGCGCGCTCGTGGGCAGTCGTACGCGGTCGTACGCCGTCGGATGCGGTCGTACGCCCAGGGAACACCCGGCGGGGCGCGTTGCCGCCGACCCTCACCCGTTCGCCCGCCGGACGGCGTGTCAGGGCGCGTCGGGTGCGGTGCGCACCGGGAAGCCGGTGGGGCGGCCCTGCTCGGCCAGCCAGGCCAGGACCCGGTCCAGGGCTTCGACGGTCTGCCGGCGGTCGCCCCCGCCGTCGTGGAAGAGGATGGTGGGGCCGTTCCCTATGTGTTGCTTGACGGCGTTGACGATGGCGGCGGTCCCCGGCTTCTGGAAGTCCTTCGTGTCGACGTTCCATCCGAGCGGGCGCATCCCGTTGGCGGCGGCTATGCGCCGGCTGTCGGGGGTGAACGCGCCGCCGGGGGCGCGGTAGTACTCCACCTTGGCGCCGCCGCCCGCCGCCTCCTCTATCAGCCGCTTCGCGTCCAGGATCTGCTTCTCCTGGTACGCGACGGGCTTCTTGTCCATGGTGGTGTCGTGGTCCATGGAGTGGTCGCAGAGCCGGTGGCCGGCCGCGACGACCTTCTTGACCAGGTCGGGGTGGGCCTTGGCACGCGGGCCGACCATGCAGAAGGTCGCCTTCACGTCGTGCTTCTTCAGTACGTCGAGGATCTTCGGGGTCCAGTTGGGGTCCGGGCCGTCGTCGATGGTGATGTTGACGGTGTTCCCGCCGCCCTCGGAGGCGTGGGCTATGGAATCGGGCATCTGCGGACCGCTGCCGCCCGGGGCGCCGCCCTTGCCGTCGCCGGTCCCGTCGCCGGTCCCGTCGCCGTTCCCGCCGCCCTTGCCATCAGCCTTGCCGCCACCGGCCCCGTCGCCCTTTCCGTCGTTCTTGCCTCCCCCGTCCGGGCTGCCGGCGGCCGGGGCGCCGTCGGGGCCGCCGCCCTTCCCCCCGCCGGTGGAGTCGGCTCCGGCCGTGTCGTGCCCGCGCGAGAGGTTCTGCTGGGCCGTGCCGTTCGGTTCGACGAGGGTCGCCACCCCCCACACCGTCGCCGCCACCGCGGCGGCCGAAACCGCGATGGCGATCCGGGAACGCGTACCCAGCCTGCGCGTGCGTGCCGTGAAGTCCATGAACCGTCCACTCCCCTCTCCGCGTTTGCCGCGCTCTGAGGTTCATGACGTCCGCGCCGGAGATCGGGTTCCCACCAATTTCCCCATTGGCACCGGTTGATGGCCTTGGTCCTTGATCACCCGGAATCAAGTCCTGACCTGGGACGAAAGCGACACCGGAGACCGGTCGTCAGGCGGGTCCGCGGCGGATTCAGGGCAGACGGAAGGCCCCGGCCCCGGCGGTGGTCCGCCGGGGCCGGGGCCTGTGTGAGGGCTGGGGCCGATGAGCCCGGTGAGGGTCCGTCAGTGGGCGATCGGCGCGGCCGCAGCCGGCTTCCCGGCGTCGCCCGCTTCGGCTCCCGCTCCCGCTCCCGCTCCGGCCTCGGCCGGGGCCGGGCCCGCGCCCCGCAGCGGGACCTCCTTGACGAACCAGGCCGCCAGGAAGCCCAGTACGGCGACGAACGCGCCGAGCAGGAACGCGGAGTGCGTACCGGCGGCGACCGCGTGCTGGTACGCCTCGCGCACCGCCTCCGGCAGCTTGGCCAGGCTGGCCGCGTCGAGCTGGGCGGATCCGACGGAGCCGGCCGCCTGCGGGCCGAGCCGCTCGACCATGGCGTCGGTGACCCGGCTGGTGAACAGGGAGCCCATGAGCGCCACGCCGAACGAGCCGCCGAGCGTACGGAAGAGGGTGGCCGAGGAGGACGCGACGCCCATGTCCTTCATCTCGACGCTGTTCTGCGCGACCAGCATCGTGATCTGCATCAGGAAGCCGAGTCCGGCGCCGAGCACGGCCATGTAGACGCCGGAGACGAGGCGGCTGGTGCCGGTGTCCATCTGCGCGAGCAGGTACATGCCCACGACCATGAGCGCGCCGCCGATGATCGGGAACATCTTGTACTTGCCGCTGCTGGTGGTGATGCGGCCCGCGATCAGCGAGACGACCATCATCGACAGCAGCATCGGGAGCAGCAGCAGGCCGGAGTTGGTGGCCGAGGCGCCCTGGACCGCCTGCTGGAAGAGCGGCAGGTAGAGCACGCCGCCGAACATCGCGAAGCCGACGAGGAAGCCGATCACCGACATGAGGGTGAAGTTGCGGCTGCGGAAGATGTGCAGCGGCATGACCGGTTCGGCGGCCTTGGTCTCGACGAAGAGGAAGGCGGCGACGGCGGCGACGCCCAGCACGATCAGGCCGAGGATCTCGGTGGAGCCCCAGGCGTACTCGGTGCCGCCCCAGGTGGTGACGAGCACGGTGGAGGTGATGGCCACCGTCAGCAGCGCCGCACCCAGGTAGTCGATCTTGCCCTGGGCCTTCTTCTTGGGCAGGTGCAGGACGGCGGTGACCATGGCGAGGGCCACGGCGCCGAGCGGCAGGTTGATGTAGAAGGACCAGCGCCAGCCCATGTGGTCGGTGATGGTGCCGCCGACCAGCGGGCCGCCGATCATGGCGAGGGCCATCACGCCGGCCATCATGCCCTGGTACTTGCCGCGGTCGCGGGGCGGGATCAGGTCGCCGATGATCGCCATGACGCCGACCATCAGACCGCCGGCACCGAGGCCCTGGACGGCACGGAAGCCGATGAGCTGGCCCATGTCCTGGGCCATGCCGCTGAGCGCGGAGCCGATCAGGAAGATGACGATGGAGGTGAGGAAGGAGCCCTTCCGGCCGTACATGTCGCCGAGCTTGCCCCAGATGGGGGTGGAGGCCGCGGTGGCGAGCGTGTAGGCGGTGACCACCCAGGACAGGTGCTCCAGACCGCCGAGCTCACCGACGATCGTCGGCATCGCGGTGCCGATGATCATGTTGTCGAGCATCGCCAGCAGCATCGCGATCATCAGCGCCATCAGGACGACCCGTACGCTGCGCGGCTTCACCTCCCCCGAGGCCCCGACCGTCTTGCTGGCACTGTCGACCATGATTCCGCTCCCCGTCGGCACATCCACTTGGGGCCGGGCGATGGGCACTTCTGCGCTTTTGGCACTTACTTGACGCCCGGCTAGTTCACTACACTAGGGAAGGTAGACCCGTCACTAGCCGGGCGTCAAGTAAGTTCATGGGGAGACGCATGTCCAGCAGCAGTCCGCAGGGGCGACGTGGCAACACGCGCCAGCGCATCCAGGACGTCGCACTGGAGCTCTTCGCCGAGCAGGGGTACGAGAAGACGTCGCTGCGCGAGATCGCGGAGCGGCTGGAGGTCACGAAGGCGGCGCTGTACTACCACTTCAAGACCAAGGAAGACATCATCATCAGCGTCTTCGACGACGCGACCCGCCCGATCGACGAGCTGATCGACTGGGCCCAGGCGCAGCCCCAGCCGTGCACCCTGGAGACCAAGCGGGAGGTGCTGCGCCGCTACAGCGAGGCCATGGCGTCGGGCGCCCAGCTGTACCGCTTCATGCAGGAGAACCAGGCCACGATGCGGGAGCTCAGCATCGGCGAGACCGTCAAGCGGCGGCTGTTCAACCTGGTCGAGGTGCTGCGCAACGACGACGGCCCGCTCACGGACCAGGTCCGCTGCGTCAGCGCCCTCTTCACGCTGCACGCCGGCATGATGTTCCTCCAGCACGTGGAGGGCGACCCGGAGGAGACCCGCGCGGCCGCGCTGGAGGTCGCCATGGACCTCATCACCCAGGCCCACCGCGGCTCCTGACCGGCCGGACCCCGGCCGGGGCCCGCTCAGCCGGGGCCCGCTCAGCCGGGGAGGTACCCGACGGCCCCGGCCCGGGGCAGCGTGACCCAGGTCCGCGTCCCGCCGCCGGGCTCCCGCGAGTCCCCGAACCCCCACTCCCCGCCGCACTCCCGCACGACCACCCGCAGCAGCCGGAGCGCCGCCCGGCGCCGGGCCTCGCAGTGCGCGGCGAGCCGGGGGTGGCCGTGGGCCCGGTGGCCGTCGTACACGGTCAGGCGGAGCACGTCATCGCGGTAACGGGCGGACAGGTACAGGTGCCCGCCGGGGTCCAGCCGCCAGGCCGCGGCCAGCAGCTCGCCGGTGACCTGCACGGCGGCCGGCACGAGCCGGTCCAGCCCGTGGGCGTGCAGGGCCGCCTCCACCGCCGAGCGCGCGATCTGCCCGCTCCAGGCCTCCCCCGGCACGCCGAGGCTGCAGGCCAACATGTCGGGCAACGGGCCGGGCGCGGACCCGGATTCGACCCGGGCGGTCGGACAGGCGGCGAAGTGGTCGGCGGGCGGGTACGCGAAAGGCGGCACGGACATCTCGAACTCCTCAAGCACTACACGGCGGTTGTGGCTGGCGTGGCTGCGGTGAGGTCGACGCGCACGGATGGCTACGCAATACCGGGAGCTGTGGCCCGCCCCCGGAGCAGGACACGGCGCGGCCCGGGGATGCACTTCAACTGCCCTGCGTAAGCGGTGCGTTACAAAATGTAGGGCATGAGGGGCGCAATTGCGCCCACACTTCCGAAAAATTCACCCGTATCGTCAAGCGCTGCTGCGAGCGGGCAGACTGCAGGCATGACTGCCAGGACCTCTCCAACGGAGCGACAGCGGCGCGTGGGCGCCGAGTTGCGCGGGATGCGTATCGCAGCAGATATCTCCGCGGAGTCGGCAGCGGCGGTGCTCAACGTCAGCCGCTCGCAGCTGTCTTCGATCGAGCAGGGCCTGCGGGCGGTCAGCGAAGAGCGCCTGCGCACCCTGGCACGGCACTGCGCCGTGCCGGACGAGACCTACGTCGACGCCCTTGCGGCGCTTGCTCACCCGCGGGAGCGCGGATGGTGGGAGGCGTACCGTGGCAGGCTCCCGTCCGGCCTCCTGGATGTCTCCGAACTGGAATGGCACGCCACACGTATGCACACGGTCCAGAGCGTGCACGTTCCGGGACTTCTCCAGCAGAGTGCGTACGCCCGAGCGGTCTTCAGCTCCGTGATCCCGGAGCTGCCGGCATCGGAGGTCGAGCTGCGCATCGCCCACCGCATGCAGCGGCAACGGGTGCTGGAAGGCGACAATGCCTGCGAGTACGTCGGAGTCATTCACGAGGCCGCCCTGCGCATGCTGTTCGGCGGCCGTCGTACCACGCGGGAGCAGTTGGACCACCTGTGCGAGGCATCAGACCGGGACAACATCACGATCCGCGTGCTGACGGTCGGTGCTGGGGCATTCCCTGGCGCCGGGCACGCCATGCTCTACGCCGAAGGCCCTGTACGTCGACTCGACACCGTGCAGCTCGACTCGGCACACGGCCCCGAGTTCACCCACGTCGAGGCCCAGTTGTCGAAGTACCGGTCCCACCTGATGTGGATGGACAAGCACGCGCTGTCGGTGGACGCGTCCCGCGATTTCATCCACGCGATCGCCCGCCAACTCTGAGGAGCCCTCGATGGCCGAAATCACTTGGGAAGAGCCGTTCTGCGGCGAGGGGAACAACTGCTACCGGTTCGGGGTGGACGGGAACGGGAACAGCTACATCGCGGTCGCCGGCCAGGAGACCGCGTACCTCACCGACAGCGCGGAGGCCCTGCGCCAGCTGATCCGGGACATCAAGGCCGGCAAGGCCGACCACCTCCTCGACACCTGACGACGCCCGCGGCTTCGCTGTGAGCGACCGGCGACGGTGGCCAAGGTGCAGAAACCGCCTCGGCGTGCCGCAAGGTCAGATAGCGTGCGCGGCCATGGGTGAGTTGATGGTGATCAGGCACGGCCAGACCGAGTGGAGCCTGTCGGGCCGGCACGCCGGACGGACCGACGTCGCGCTGACGGAAGCGGGCGAGGCTGCGGCCCGCGCTCTTGCTCCGAGGCTGGCCCGCCGCCGTCCGGTTGCCGTGTTCAGTAGCCCGCTGAGCCGCGCCATGCGGACGGCCGAGCTCGCCGGCCTGACCGGCGCCAAGCCCGATCCCGACCTGTTGGAGTGGGACTACGGCGGCTACGAAGGCCTGACCGCCGAGCAGATCCGCGAGACGAGGCCGGGCTGGGACCTGTGGCGCGACGGTGTCGTTCCCGGTGGTGCCGACCACCCCGGCGAGGAACTCGCGCAGGTGGCCGCACGCACGGACGCGGTGCTGGACCGCATCCGTCCGCTGCTGGGCGAGGGCGATGTCGCCGTGGTTGCGCACGGCCACCTGGCGCGCGTGCTCACCGTGCGCTGGCTCGGCCTCGACGCGTCCGCGAGCCGACTGCTCGGCCACCCGCATCCGGGCACCTTCGCCTTCCTGGCCACCGAGGACGGGCAGCCCGTCATCTCCGCCTGGAACGTCCCGTAGGGCGAGGCCGCCATGGGACCGGCTGCGGCACGGGCTCGCTCTCCGCGCTGCTCGCGGCGGCCGGACACCGGGTGACCGGGGTTGACCTCGCCCCGAGGATGGTCGAGCAGGCCCGGGCGAAGCTGGCGGCCGCCGGTCTCCCGGGGCGTTTCGTCGTCGGGGACGCCGCTGAACCTCCGACGGGCGGTGAGCGGTTCGACACGGTGCTCGCCCGGCACCTCCTGTGGACCCTCCCTGCTCCTGAAGCCGCCCTGCGCGCATGGGTGGACCGGCTTCGCCCGGGCGGCACTCTGCTCCTGGTCGAGGGGCGCTGGCGGGAGGCGGGGCAGTCCGGGGTGCCGTACGTCGCCGGGGCCGAAGCGCTGCCCTGGAGCGGCGGCGTGCTTCCCGACGACCTCGCTTCCGCGCTCGAACCTCTGGTCGCCACCGTGCAGGTGGAGGACCTCGGCACCGACCCGGACCTGTGGGGGCACCCGGTCGACGACGTCCGCTACGCGCTCGTGGCCCGGGTATGACGCCCGGGCGCAGCCGGTTGCGAGCCCAACCGGACGGGCCCGTGGCGCGGATGCGCCCCTGCTGCGGCGTCACGGCGGCCGCAGGCGGCGGGACGCACCGGTCAGGACGCCCGGACCGTCCGGCATGAACCCTCCCGTGCTGCCCCACGGCGTGGTCGCCGAGACCCTGGAGCGGGCTCTGCGCGACCGCTCGCAGGAGGGTGAGGCCGCGCACGTCCTGGTCGGGAGTGCGCTGAACGACGACGACCGGGAGTTCGTGGAGCACTGGTGCACGGAGGTCGGCACCCGGGCCGTCCCGGGGAGCCCGCTGCTCAGGCTGGCCGGGCTGTGCCTGGGGCACACCGCCCGCCGCTTCGGCCGTCTCGGCCCCCGCGCCCTCGCGCTGGTGGAGGCACTGGCGGCACGCGCCGAGGCGGACCCCTCGGACGTGGACGGCCGGGCCCTCGACGGCTGGGACGACGCCCGGAGCTTCCTGCACCTGCGGTGAGGGCGGACCGGCGGGCCGGCGGACCGGCGGACCCGCGAATCCTCACCCCCCCTCCCTAACTCCCGCTATCGCATGTACAGTTGGCGCTCCTGATCCGCACCCGCCCGTCGCAGCACCTGCCGAGGGCGGCGCAAGATCTCCGCTGCCGCGTTGGAGGATCTTGCCATGCCCGGAACCACGGTCACGCCGTCGACGGACACGTCCGGCAGCCGACTGCACCTGCTGACCGCCGTCAACCCCCGCAAGGGCGCGGGCTGCAGCCCCACGGGAATCGTCGGACGCCGCCTGGCCCGGCAGCTGTCGGCCACCGGCGACCGCGTCCGCGTCCTCGCGGAATCCGGCCAGCTCCACGACTGGCCCGCGGGCACCGAGGTCGTCGAGGGCTCCGTCAGCCGGCGCCCGCTGGAGTACGCCGACGCGTTCGACGGCGTGGACGCGGTCTTCCTCGCCGGCGCGGTTCCGGCGACGGTCGGCGAGGTGCTGGACACCGCCCGGGATGCCGGGGTGCGGCGGATCGTGGTGCTGTCGTCGCACGGGCCGGAGTACGAGGTGGCGTACCCGCCGGAGACCTGGTTCTGGCTGGCCGTCGAGCAGGCCGTCGAGCGTTCGGGCATGGAGTGGACGCACATCCGCCCCTCGGCGGTGATGGGCGCGGTCATCGAGGGCACCTACCCGGCGACGGGCTCGGACTGGGCCGACACGATCAGGACCGGAGGCGTCGTCCGGGAGGCGTTCCTGAACGGCGGCCACTATCCGTTCATCCACGAGGACGACCTGGCGGCCGTCGCGGCGGCAGCGCTGCGCAGCGGCGACCACGTCGGCAGGATCCTCGAAGCGGTCGGACTGCCGATCGCCACCCGCGAGCGGGTGGCGGGCATCGCGAGGGCCGTCGGCCGCGACATCGCCGCCGCCGAGGCCACTCCCGACGAGAGCCGCGAGACATGGCGCGGGCGCGGCTGGCCCGACGACGGCATCGACGTCACCCTGTACGCCCTCCAGGAGTACGGCGCCCAACTCGCCGAACTCACCCAGTGGACCCTCGACCAGCGCCCGAGCGTCCACGAGATCACCGGCCGACACCCCCGCACCTTCGGCACCTGGGCCAGGGAACACGCCCACCTCTATCGCTGAGAACGGCACGAGCGGCTGCGGCGGCGGCAGCGCGGCCTATCACATGAGATCGGCATGCGTCGAGTCGAGGACTCCGGCGCGCACGCGGCCACCTGGAGGGCGCCCGAGCCACACAGTCCGGTTGTCATCCATTCGTAACAACACGCTGGACTCAAGCGATCAGGGCAACGCAAGGTCACAAAAAACACCCATACTTACGGCTGTTCGACCCGCCGGGGAACGGAATGACGTTCGACATGGGGGCGCAGGTTCCGGCCAACCTGATGTCCGAGTTGCACAAATCGGTTGGTATATGGGGGCGTTGATCCGATAGTTGATCACCGGTGCACGGTCCCCGGGAGACGAGTTCAACAGCCGGGGCAGGTTGCACTCGGCTCGTTCGAGCCGGTGCGGCCAGCCTCACCAACGCACTCGACGCGAACTCGTCATCGCCGCGCGCATCGGACACATGAAGGCGCCGTCATCGCGGACTCCAGGGCGGACGCTGCGATGGACGAGCAGCGCGCCGAGGAACAGCGGCGGAGCAACCTCTCGGGCAAGATCCACAACAGCATCCAGCCGCTGCGCTCGGCGCCGGCGAAGAAGAACGGAACGGCCCGGCACGCGCAGGCCCCGGTCGGCCTCACAGGCCGACCGGGCAGCCGGTGCAGAACAGTCGGGTGCACGAGGGACGGGGGGCCTATGACGTCATGGGACATCAAGCCGCAAGGGGTACAAGGGCAGTTGCGGACGGTCGGCGGCAACGCGGGTGATCTGGAAAAGGCCTTGAGCACGCTCATGACCGCCATGTCGGAGGCGGCGGAGGCGGCCGGGACTGCTGTTCCCGGCTCGGCTTCGGGGATGGGGCCGCGGGGGCCCGTGGCGCCTGGCGCGGCACCGGCCGCCGGTCAGGCGTTCGTGTCGACGAAGGCCCTGGGCCCGGTGGCGGCCGCCCTGGGTGAGTACCTGGCGAAACGGAAACCTGAATTCCAGTCGATGTCGGACCGGATCGAGGCGTGCGTGCTCGGTGCGGTGAAGGCGACGAATGAGTACATCGAAGGTGACCTGGAGTCGGCCAAGCAGGCTCAGGACGCCGCCAGGGCCGTGAACCTGCAGGCCCTGCGGGACCGGCCGGGAGGCGGGCAGTGAGCGACCACTCACCGGTAGACCCGGCCGAGGTCCCTGTATTCACGGGCGACCTCGCCGCATTGGGCAAAAAGGCGAAGGCGATCTCGTCGGGCGGAACCACGGTCCAGACGAAGGCGAGCGACGTCCACACGAGCTTCGGCGGACTCCACGCCTTCTACCAGGCGCCCGAGGCGGAGCAGCTCTTCGCGACGACGAAGCCCGTGTCGGATTGGGGCGTCAGGGTCAGCTCGGACATGACCACGATCGCCGGCGCGCTGGACAGGTACGCGCGCGACGCCGAGCCGCTCGTGCGACGACTGGACAGCCTGAGGAGAGAAGCAGAATCGTTTCGCTCGAAGGTGTCCGGCGACGAGAAGTGGTACGAGGACGGCGACCTGACCGACCAGAACCTCGAACGCCGCAACAAGATCGCCGAAGTGTGGGCCCAGTTCCACGAAATAGAGCGGTCCGCTCACGCCAAGATCGTCGCATTGGTCGACGGTTCGCCGCTGAAGGTGAACGACGGGTCCAACGGCCCGGGCATGTACGGCTACAAGGCCGAGGACCTGAAGCAGGCGAAGTCACTGCCTTGGGGCGATGCGGTAGAGGAGTCCGTGCCCGCCTGGCAGGTGTGGGAGCACGCCTGGGACTTCGGTACGGGCTTCATCGTCGACGGCATCGGCGGCACCCTCGAGGGCCTCGGCGGCCTGGTCGGCCTCGACGGCGCAGACACCTTCAAGGCGTCGTGGACAGGCCTGGCCAAGCTGTCCACAGCATCGGCGATCACCTCCCTGCCCGGCATCGGCCCGATCTTCCTCGCAGCCCCGGCGGACAAGCTGCCGCCGTGGCTGCGCGAGTCGCGCACGGCGATGAAGGAGACGGGCAAGGCACTCCTGGCCTGGGACCAGTGGAGCTCGAACCCCTCCCGCGCGGCCGGCGCGGTCGTCTTCAACGTGATCACCACCATCGCCACCGGCGGCACCGGCGGCAGTGTGTCCGGCGCGGGCAAAGCGGGCGCGGTCGCCAAGGCCCTGTCCTTCGCCGGTAAGGCAGGCCGGGTCGTCGACCCGATGACCTACGTCTTCAAGGGCGCGGGCGCCGGCGTGTCGAAGGTCGGCGACGTGATGGCCGCCCTGCGAGGCATGGGCAAGGGCGAGATCCCGAAGATCAACATCGACGGCGCGGTGGCTCTACCGGACGGCGCGAAGACCCTGCCGGACGGCTCGATCAAACTCCCCCCGGGCTCGGCCGTCCCCGAAGGCGCGATCAAGCTCCCGAACGACACCATCAAACTCCCCGAAGGCACGACCGAGTTCCCTCCGGGGACGGTCAAGCTGCCCAAGGCCGGCGCGGCGCAGTTCATGGACCCCGAGGGGAACATCTACGACGCGAAGGGCAACGTCCTCCAGCGCGCGGAAGACGCCCCTGCAAGCAAGCCGGGCGCGAACGCGGACACCCCGAACGCCGACGCACCCAAGGCGGACACCCCGGCCACGACCAAGACACCCGACCGGGTCCTGGCCAGCGTGGGCGGCCGCGCCGGCGACGCCATCCGCCTCGGCTCCGACACATCCGACCCGGTCCTCGCTACCAGCGACCACACGCCCGGCGGCGCCGGCCCGAACACCGCCCTCGGCCGTTATGCCCCGGACAACATGCCCCGCAACAGTGCGGGCGCCCACCCCCCGGCCACTCCTAGTCACTCGCGCCCTACGGACACCGCCGGCCACATCGAAAGGGTGTCCATCACCAGGCGTTCGGAAGCCTCTGGAATTGGCCACTCCGAGAATCCGCTCAGGGGTAGCGGCCACCTCGGCCCCCCTCCCCACCCGGGTCACGGCGACATCTCGGGCGGCTCTGCGGATGAGGCGGGCCAAGCCGCCGACGACGCCGCCCCTACGCCGGGCGATGCACCGGAGCCGGGTGCCGGCAGTAACAAAATTAAGGCGGACCAAGGGAATCCTTACACCGGGCAAGAACCTGATTATTCCAGGCCCGCCCTGTTGCCTTCAGATGGCCCACTCACACTACGGCAGGTCCGCAACACCCGCGCCGTCGAGCTGCGGTGGAATCGGGGAGAGGATTTCCATCGACAGCTGTGGGGCGGCGGCACCGAAAGGCATTATCCGGTACCCACCAACAAAGATTCGCGCTATCCCGTAACCAGCAAGGGTGGACGCAAGGTAGATGTGCCTGTTGATTTGCCGGATGGCCGCACGATCGCAGTGGAAGTTAAGACGTATGGGCCCTACCGAACCATTACGTTGAAAGATGGTAGCAATCGCACGCTCCTAAACGAGGTCCCACTCAAGGCAGACATCAGGGAACAGATCAACAAGGATCTCGCTCTGCGTCGAATAGACCCGCTTTATGACCCTCGATGGTCGTTCACGGACGCGGGACCCTCTGCGGAGCTTCGAAAATACCTGACGGAGGCTAAGATAATATTCCTCGAATACGGACCCGCGCCCAAGAGGGATCAGTGGGATCCGCCGACACGGAGGAAGCGGTAGGATACTGAAGTCCGATCGAAGGGATATTGAACATGCACGATGAAACACTCGGCCGAGCGGATGAAGATCTGCTATCTTGGGGGCGAGAGGCGCATTTCAACGTCCTCAACATTGCATCCATACTGGGTGTCGATGCTGAGCGTTACGCGGCGGACCCATTGTCGCTGATTCCGGGTCTGCAAAACTACACCGATCGACTTCCTTTGGGCGAGTTCGAACAGTCGGATTGGATCACACTCCACACGGATCTAACGTCGTACCTGGGCGACCTCCTGGTGCAGCGTCATGGGGCCGCTTGGGTGAAGGTCGCCGACCAGAATTCACCAACAGGATATCGCTTTTTCGTGGAAGTAAAGAGCCCGGGAGGCGCCATTCGCAGAGTGGAGCCATTTGATGTAGTGATGGAGGAATTCGAAAACCTGCCCATCGAAATCGGGCGAATGATCGCAAATGCGGAAGCAGTGCTGGGTGTCATTCCATCGATCGAAAACTGACCTGGATTCGCCGACGGGGGGTCTGGCTGATCGGGGCAGTGGGCCGCCCATAAAGCCCCCGGTCGTTTGAGGTTCGCGTGTCGCTGCGGAGCGCGGGGTGGACCGGGTTCGATACGACGTCTTCGGCCGCCGGCTCCGGCTGCGGCAGAGCGCCTGAGAAGCCGATCCCGTCCAGGTGTGATGCCTCGGTTCAGGCGTGTTCAGCGCCGACGGGGGTGGGCCGGGCGGTGCAGCCATGTGCGGCACGCCGACGGCGATGCCGCAGCGAGGCGGCATCGCCGGAGTCTCATCCAGAGATCCGGGGCACGGAGTCGCTCGCCGCCCCGCACGAACTGTCGGGCCGCTGAACGTCGCCTCGCGAGCAGGCATTGGCCGGTCCACGGCGGAGGCGGGAGGCAAGTTTACGGCTCGACCGAGCGGGCGTAGTCGATCAGGACGGGGAGTGCGGAGCCGCCGCCCGCGGCGTTGGGGCCGCCGACCCCGCCCCAGTTCTCGGCGCTCTGCCCGGCCACGACCCGGGGCCAGGGGTCGCCGTCCCACCAGCCGAAGAAGGGGCCGCCGGACTGGCCGCCGACGGCGTCGTTGCGGTGCACGATCCGGTACGAGTCGCGGCCGGCCGTGCTCTCGGCCACCGTCCGGTCCATCACGCCGCGCGGGTGGTAGACGGGCCGGACCCCGGAGCCGATGTCGAAGGGGTAGCCGACGTGCCCCCAGAGCGGTTTGGCGTCCCAGTCGGTGGAGTACGTCCGGGAGCCCATCCACCCCACGGTGTCGCCGAGGCGCCGGTCGAGGACGCAGACGACGTAGTCGAAGGCGGCCTCGGTGGAGTCGATCCCGTCGGCGCCGTTGGCGCAGAGCCAGGAGTAGACGCGGGTCGAGTGGGCGGTGCCGAACGGCGTGCTCGTGTCGAACTGTGCCGGCGTGAAGGTCATCCAGTCCGCGCCCCCGCTCGCGAGCCAGGGCACGGCGTGGCTGGCGGTCAGCACGTGCCGGGGGCCGACCATCACCCCCGACGCCCAGCCGGCCGGGGTCTGGACCCGGCCGCAGGTCCGCCAGGGGAACGAGGTGTCCGAGAACTCGAAGCGGTCGTCCGGCCGGAACACCCCCGTGGCCTCGCCCCGGTCGTCCCCCTCCACACCGGCGGGCCGCCGCCACAGCGGCGGGCGCACCTGCTCCGGCGGCACGGGGCGCGGCACCGCGCGCACCGGCACGCCCTCGGGGAGGTGGCCGTCCAGGTCGTGGGAGACCTCCCGGTCCAGCGCGGACAGGTGGGCGGGGGTGACGCGGACGGTCTCGGGGCGCGGCGGGAAGGAGTGCCCGTGCCCGGGATCCCCAGGTCGGGCGGCCGGACGGGCCGTGATGCGGTCTTCCCAGTCGGAGGACGGGATCGGGTCGGACATGGCGTCCTCCTCGGAGGGGGTGGTGCGGGCTGCTCGACGGGGCCGAGCCTCCACCCGTCCGGCGCCGCGACCGGCCGGGGAACGCCGGGCGGCGCCGAACGCCACACGTCCGGATCAGCGCGTCAGCGCGCATGAGCGCGTCAGCGCAGCCGGCGGTCGGCCTCCTCGATCGGGACGTCGTTGATGCTGGCCTCGCGGCGGCGCATCAGCCCGTTCTCCTCGAATTCCCACTGCTCGTTGCCGTGGCTGCGCCACCACTGGCCAGAGGCGTCGTGCCACTCGTACTCGAAGCGGACGGAGATGCGGTTGCCGGTGTACGCCCACAGCTCCTTGCGGAGGCGGTAGTCGAGCTCGCGCTCCCACTTCTCGGCGAGGAAGGCGCGGATCTCGGCGCGACCGGTGAGGAAGCGGTCGCGATTGCGCCAGACGGAGTCCTCGGTGTACGCGAGGGCCACCCGCTCGGGGTCGCGGCTGTTCCATGCGTCCTCGGCGGCCTGCACCTTGGCGCGGGCGGACTCCTCGGTGAAGGGCGGCAGGGGCGGACGTACGGCGGGCGGGGTCGAGGCAGAGGTCGAGGTCGGGGCCGAGGTCATGGCGAACACACCTTTCGACGGAACGAAACGAAGGGGAGGCAATCGGAGAACGACCGTTCTCCGATCACGCCCCGACCCTAGAGAACGAGCGTTCTCCGCGCAAGCGGGTCCTGGGTTACGCTGCCGGCATGGACGACGAAGAGGCCCGCACCCGGCTGCTCGACGCCGCGGAGGCGCTGTTCTACGCCGACGGCATCCAGGCCGTCGGCATGGACCGCATCCGCGCGGAGTCGGGCGTACCGCTCAAGCGGCTCTACAAGGTCTTCCCCGCCAAGGAGGCACTGGTCGCGGGCTACCTGGAGCGGCGCGACCGGCGCTGGATGGGCAGCCTGCGGGACGCGGTGGCCGCCGCCCCCGACGACCCGGTGGGGGCCGTCTTCGACTGGCTGGGGGCCTGGTTCTCGGAGCCGGGGTTCCGCGGGTGCGCGTTCATGAACGCGTACGGGGAAGTCGGCGCGGCCGGGCCGGCCGTAGTGCTGGACGCCGTACGCCGGCACAAGGCGGAGCTACGGGCGCTGCTGGGAGAGGTGGCCGGGCCGGGGCGGGAGGAACTGGCCGACCAGCTCCTGATCCTGGTCGAGGGCGCCACGGCGGTGGCCGCCCTCACCCCCGGCCCGGACCCAGCCCGCACCGCGGGCGCAGCGGCAGCCGCGATGCTCGGGGCGGCGGCGGGGGCGGGGGCGAAGCCGGACGGGTCCGGCAGCTAGCCGGTGCTGCCGGTGCTGCCGGTGCTGCGAGGGAAGGTGATCTCGACCCGGCGGTTCTTCTTGCGGCCTTCCTCGGTGCTGTTGTCCGCGATCGGGTAGTCCTCGCTGTAGCCGCGGACGTCGTAGACCACGCCCGAGACGTTGACGGTCTTGGCGAGCTCCGCCTGTACGGCGTCGGCACGCTGCTTGGACAGCTCCTTGCCGTGCTCGTAGGTGCCCTGGTCGTCGGTGAAGCCGAACACGCGGATGCGGGTGGCCTTCTGCGTGTTGATCTCCTGCGCGATGGCCTGGATGCGGGCGGCGGCCTGGGCGTTGAAGACGGCGCTGTTCTCCGGGAAGAGGACCTCGGACTGCAGCGCCATCATGACCGTCTGGTTGGTCTCCTGGCGGCGCTGCTCGCCGCCGAGGTCCTCGACGACCTCGGCGATGTCGAGCACCTTGATCGGGGCGAGGGTCCCACCCTGGGGGATCTTCAGGCCGGGGGCGTTGGAGTCGATGGGGACGGGAGCGGCGGCGGAGGGCTCCGTGCCGGGGGGTACGGACGGCTTGACGTCGTCGGCGCTCGCCACGCCGACCCCGACGGCTTGGACCCCGGCCATGACCAGACCGATGACGGCTACTGACGCGGCGGTGCGGTGGCGTTTTGTCATGGGGTCACCCAGAGATTTTGATGGTGGCCGTGGCAAAGGTGGGAAGCGTGAAGTCCACCTGGGTGGTACTGGCAGGGGGCACGGGGAACTGCGCAAAGAACGGCACGGTTTGACCAGCCTCGATGACAGTCAGCCCCGTGGTGCAAAGGCACCGCCCCTCAGTGTCACGAAGTACGTAGTACCGCTTCTTTCCGGCCTTGTCGACGAGGGTCACCCCCGCCACGGAGGATCCGCTGCTGTTGAGCTCGTTGCCGCGCCAGGCTGCTGTGCTCGCAAAGGCCTGGCTGCCGGTGTTCTTCAACTGGCCGTTCACGGTGAGGAAGCCACCCGCGTCACGCACAGCCGAATTGATGGTGAGGGTCATACCGTTCTCACCATTGACCGTGGCAAGCACTTCAGTCGGGGCGGGGGCGGAGCCACTGCTCGGCGCTTGCGACTGCGGCGCGGCACCTTGCGGCTTCGACGACTGGTTCTGGGCCGCCTTTCCCTTGTCGTCGTCTCCCCCGCCGCAACCCGCCACCGTGATCGCCAAAGCGACCGCCAACGCGGCAGCCGCTCCCCCGCGGATCTTTGCCGAGTGCCGAGTGCTCATCTGTGAAGCTTCCTTCTCTCGCGTACTTGTCAGTCGACCAGTCGAACCGTGAAGAGCGCTTTTGCCAGCTTCGCCAGGGGGCCCGGCTTCGCCGGATCCAGGGTGAGTGGCTTCCCGTCGCAGACGAAGGTGACGCCCCCCAGTCCTGACGAGGCGGTCGGGCTCGGGCTGGGCGATGGGTTCGGCGAAGGGGCGGGCGGGACGGGAACGGGGGCCGACCGCAGCGAACAGCGGGGCCTGATGCTCGCCTTGGCCGTCGCCCTGCCCAACATTCCCTCAGTGCCGGGCACCACCGACTTTCCGACTGTCCTGTTCGTGGTCACCTTGACAGTCACCACGGGGATGGCAGCCTCACACTCCGCCGTGGCGTCGTTCAGAGCGGCGAACTCGTCAGCCTTTCGGCACGCCCCCCGCCCGGTGAGAAGGTCGCCCTCGACGAGCTTCCTCCAGTCATCGGGCTCGAGGCTGAGCAGATCGAGACCCAGGAAGACGTTGTCCCTGGCTTCTCCGGCGGCCGCGAGGGCAGCCGCATCCGCAGCGCCTTGCGCGTTGCTACGCGTAACGCCTGCCTGGCCCACAACGAAGAACGCCAGTGCTGCGAAGAGTAGGCCGACCACGGCGACGGCGTAGATCGGAAACGCTTGCCCGCGGTCGTCCCACGACCTCCGTCGACTCACTTCCCTGCGGTGATCGATGTCACTGCCGTGGCAATCCGGTTCGTGATCGCCTGGCCGATGCCCGTGCCGACGATGGCGCCGATGATCACTACGACCACCAGGATGATCCCGAGGTATTCGAATGCCGTCTGGCCGCGGTCGCGGCCGGTCTGCTCGTACCGCTTCCGCAGCCGCGCCAGCGTGCTCTGCTTCATGAGGGGTCCCTCCCGGTCCGGTGGCGCTGTTGGTTTGCGGACGGTACGGCGCGTCACGGGTCGTCACCAAGGGTCCCGGGGCCCAATTACGGACCCACTGCGCACTGCGTCTACCCATGTCCCGTCACCCCCGGGCGGGCGGTTCCCAGCCAGCGGGCTATCGCCTCGCTGCGGCTGGTGCTCTGCAGCTTGGCGAAAATGCGGTTGATGTGGTTCTTCACCGTCTTCTCGCTGATGAAGCAGGCGGCCGCGATCTGTTGGTTGCTCATCCCGGACGCGATCAGATCCATGATCTCCACCTCCCGCGAACTCAAGTTGAACAGAGCTGAGTTGTGCAGACGCTCCGGAGACTGTGCCACAGTTCGTTGCGGTTGCGAAGAGGTGCGGAGATCGGCGAGGAGGGCGCTGGCGGCCGTCGTCGTGAAATGGGCGCGGCCCTCGCGGACGTCGCGGACCGCCCGGACCAGGTCGTCCGCCGTGAACTCGCCGTGGACGAGGTAGCCGCCTGCGCCCAGGAGGAGCGCTTCTCGGACAATCTGCGATTCCTGGTTGTACGTCAGCATCAGTACGGGTGCGAGGCGTACGAGGTGGGGCAGGGCCGAGATGCCGTCGACGCCCGGCATGCGCACGTCCAGCAGGATCACGTCCGGGGCGTGGCGGCGGGTCAGGCTCAGCGCCTCGCGGCCGTCGGCGGCCTGGGCGACGACGGCGAGGTCGCCCGCGGTGCCGAGGAGCGCGGCCAGGCCGGCCCGGACCACGGGGTTGTCGTCGGCGATGAGGATGCGCAGCGGTGCCATCACGGGCTCCCTTCGGGGGTGAGGGCCGCGAGCGGGAGGTCCACGCGGATCCGGGTGCCGGGCCGGGCGGACGATGCGGGGGATGCGGGGGTGCCCGCGGGGCCGAGGTGCAGGCGGGCGCCGACGGCGGCGGCGTGTTCCGCCATGCCGAGCAGGCCGTAGTGGCCGGCGCCGCGCAGGGCGGCGAGGTCGGGCCCGCCGGCGGGGAGGCCGCGGCCGTCGTCCTCGACGGTGAGGGTGAGGTGTGCGGCCCCCGTGTCGGCGGCCCCGGCCCCGGCAGCGGCCGGGGTCGAGAGGGTGATGCGGATGTGGGTGGCGGCGGCGTGGCGGCGGGCGTTGTCCAGGGCTTCCGCGGCCACGGCGAGGAGGTGGCGGGCCACCGGGGCCGGGACCAGCGGCAGGATTCCGGAGGTGGTCACCTCGGCCCTGACGGCTCCCCCCGGCCCCCCGGCCCCCCCGGCTCCCTCGGCCCCCTCGGCTCCGCCGGCTCCGCCCGGCCCAGGGTGCGCCGTCGCCAGGCGGTGGAGTTCCGGCGGGAGGTGGACGCCGGGGGCGTCGGTCTCCTGGCGGAGGTCGGCGAGCAGGGCGCGGGATTCGGCGGCGGCCCGGCGGGCGGCGTCGGACAGCGCACCCGCCTGGCGGCGGACGGCGTCGGGGTCGTCGGTGCGGGCGAGCGCGTCGGCGGCGAGGGCGAGGCCGTGCAGGGTCTTCGCCACCGAGTCGTGCATGTCGCGGGCCAGGCGTTCCCGTTCGGCGCGCACGGCCTCGGCCACCGCCAGGCGGGCCCGCGTCTCGGTCAGGGCCCGGCTGGCCGCGCCGAAGCGGAACAGCAGGTCGCGCAGCGAGGAGCCGGCCGCCCCGGCGACCAGGCACAGTACGGACAGGGTGGTGAGCCCGCCGGAGAGCGCGGCGACGGCGACCGCCTGCAGGGCCGCGTACACCGCCGAGCCGCGCCAGCCGTGGACGAGCCCGGCCAGCAGCGGGGTGCACAGCGAGACGAAGCCGAGCGGCGATTCGGGAGTCGCCGTGACCAGCAGCAGGCCGCTGAACGCCGTGTCGCAGGCGAGCAGCCAGCGGTGGCGCAGCAGCAGCGGCCCGAGGCGCTCCCAGTCGCGGAAGAGGGCGTACGACAGCATGAAGGTGAGCAGGACCGCGCCCGCGACGAGGTACGTGGGCGCGCCCGGGGCGGTCCGGCCCAGGGCGACGGGCGCGCCGAGGCCGATGGCCAGCATCCGGAAGGCGAAGACGCGGCGGCACAGGGCCTGCAGGGCGTTCGCCTGGAGGGCCGGAGAACCGCCGTCCTCGTGCCGGGTCCCGGTCGGAGCCCACGCCCCCGCCCACGCCCCCGCCCCCGCTCCGGCCTCCGCCCCGGCCCCCGCGGCCCCTCCCCGCGGCCCCCGGCGCCACGGCCACGGCCCTGGCAGCGGCAGTGACGCCGCACTGTCCGGCAGCAGTGGCATCGCCGCTCACCCGCCCCCGAGCAGCGCGCCGAAGTCGACGTCGGCCCCGTACACGAACCCGCACACCAGCAGGATCAGCGTCCCCGGCAGCATGAACATGGTCACCGCGAAGGTGGCCTTGGGGACGGCGCGGGCGGCGCGCCGGCGGGCGTTCTGCGCGTCCGTACGGCGCATGTCCTCGGCGATGGCGATCAGCGTGTCGACGATCGGGGAGCCGAGTTCCTCGCCCTGCTGGAGCGCGGTGACGAACTGGGCGACCTGCTCGGAGTCGTTGCGCCGGCGCAGCTCGTCGAAGGCCTGGCGGCGGCTGACGCCCATGTCCATCTGCTGGAGGGTGATGCGGATCTCGTCCGACCAGGGGCCCTCGTACTTGGCCGCGACCCGCTCCAGGGCCTGCCGGAAGCCGAGCCCGGCGCTGACGACGACCGCGAGGACGTCCAGGAAGTCGGGCAGGGTCCGCTCGATGTGGTCGCGGCGGATCCGGATCGCCGACCACAGGCCGACCTCGATCCAGAACAGGCCGAACGCGACCATGAGCAGGGCCGGTACGAGCTGCCCGTTGATCAGCATCGCGAAGGCGCCGAGCGCGCCGAGGAAGCCGTACACGGCGCGCCGGGCGGCGTAGCGGTCGATGGTGAGGCCGGCCGGGTTGCCGGCCATGTCGATCTGGCGGCGCTTGCGCGCCACCCGCTCCGGGCCCATCAGCCGCAGTACCAGCGGCGCCCAGCGGATGCCGAGCCGGTCGACGGCGGAGCCGACGGCGGTGGTGCGGGTGGCGCCGACCTCCAGGGCGAGGGCCAGGTCGGACGGGAGTCTGGTCTCGGCGCGGTAGAGGCGCAGCCCGTGGAAGATGCCGAGGACGGACAGGCCGAGGGCCAGGGCCAGCAGGATCGCGGTCACGGTCGTGGCCGTGGTCACGGTCGTGGTCATGTCGTCGCCCGCCCCCTCACACGTCGATCTTCGACAGGCGGCGGATGAGCACGAACCCGAGCGTGAACAGTCCGATTGCGACGAGCACCGCGCTCTGGCCGAGGAACGCGCCGGTCATCCGGTCCAGGGCGCCCGGCATCATCAGGTTCACCAGTAGCAGCGAGCCGAGCCCGATCGCCGGGACCAGGTACGCGGTCACCGTCACCTGGGACAGCTGGGTGCGGATCTCGCGCCGCGTCTCCTTGCGCTGCTCCAGGGTGACCGTCAGGTTGCGCAGGGAGCCGACGAGCGCGCCGCCCGCCCGCGCGGACAGCACCAGGGTGGAGACGAGGACGACGAGCTCGCGGGAGGGGAGCCGTTCGGCGATCTCGCCGAGGGACTCCTCGATGGAGTGGCCGACGGCGAGGCGGTCGGCGACCCGGGAGAGCTCCTCGCCCGCCGGGGCCTCCAGCTCCTCCGCCGCTATGGCGATGGCGGTGCGCAGGGCCAGGCCGGCCTGGGTGGCGTTGGCGAGGATGCGGGCGAGCTCGGGGAGCTGGTTGATGAACCGCTCGGTGCGGCGGGCCCGCTGCCAGTTGAGGAAGGCGTCCGCCGCCCACAGGCCGATCAGGCCGGCGACCGGGCCGAAGAACGGGGCGAGGAAGCTGGCCGCGACCAGCCAGAGCCCGGCGACTGACATGAGCATGTAGACGAAGAATTCGCCCGGGGTGAGGTCGAGGCCGGTGACGGCCAGTTTGACCTCGATCCGCTTGCCGAGCGCCGTCGTGCGCAGCCGGCGGTCGACGGCGGTGAAGCGGCGTCTGCGGCCGGGCGGTTCGGGGGCGCCGTCGGTCGCGAGGCGTTCGACGAGCGCGGCGCGCTGGGCCCGGCCGGCCAGGTACACGTGTACGCCCGCGATGACGAGGACGCAGGCCAGCAGGGTGGCGCCGAGGGTGAGGAGGACGAGTGGGTTCACGGGGCGGTCCGGGTGATGCGGGTGGCGAGCTGGTCGTCCGACGTGGCGACCCCGAAGGCCTGCGGGATCGGCTGGTTGTTCATGTAGAGGCGCTCGGCGATGCGGCGCGGCAGCGGGTGGTACTCGAACCAGCCCTGGACGCGGCCGTCGGCGCCCATCGGCTGGGCCGCGAAACGGCAGACGGTGGTGATGCGGAAGGGTTCGCGGCCGTGGGAGTCGAGGATGGCGATCTCGGTGACGCGGCGGGAGCCGTCGCCGAACCGGGTGAGCTGGACGACCACGTTCACCGCGCTGTTGATCTGGTCCTGGAGGGCTTCGAAGGGCACCTCCACCTCGGACATGGAGGCGAGGGTCTGCAGGCGCATCAGGGCGTCCTCGGCGCTGTTGGCGTGGACGGTGGCGAGGGAGCCGTCATGGCCGGTGGACATCGCCTGCAGCATGTCGAGGGTCTCGCCGCCGCGGACCTCGCCGACGATGATGCGGTCGGGGCGCATGCGGAGGCTGTTGCGTACGAGGTCGCGGATGGTGATCTGGCCCTTGCCCTCCACGTTGGCGGGGCGGGATTCGAGACGGATGACGTGGGCCTGCTGGAGCTGGAGCTCCGCGGAGTCCTCGATGGTGATGACCCGCTCGCCCTCGGGGATGAGGCCGGAGAGGGCGTTGAGGAGGGTGGTCTTGCCGGTGCCGGTGGCGCCGGAGACGATCACGTTCATCTTCGACTGGACCAGGCCCGACAGCAGCAGGAGCATCTGCTCGTCGAGCGAGCCGAGCGCGATCATCTCGTGGAGGGTGAAGGCGCGCGGGAAGCGGCGGATGGTGAGCGTGGCGCCGGTGAGGGAGAGCGGCGGGATGATGACGTTGACGCGCTCGCCGCTGGGCAGTCGGGCGTCGACCATCGGGTTCGCCTCGTCCACGCGGCGGTTGACGGTGGAGACGATGCGCTCGATGGTCTGCATGAGCTGCTCGTGCGAGGCGAAGCGGAGGGGGAGCTGCTCGACGCGGCCGGCGCGCTCCACGAAGATCTGGTCCGGGCCGTTGACCATGATCTCGGAGATCGAGGGGTCTTCGAGCAGCGGTTCGAGCACGCCGAGGCCGAGGGCTTCGTCGACGACGCGACGGATCAGCTGGGCGCGCTCGGCGGTGGAGAGGACGGGGCCCTCACGGCTGATGATGTGCCCGAGCACGCGCTCCAGCCGGGTCCGCCGCTCGGCGGGGCTGAGCGCGGACATCTCGGCGAGGTCGATCTCCTCCAGCAGCTTGGCGCGGTAGGAGGAGACGAGCAGGCCGTCCTCGCGGGGGCCGTGCCGGTCGTCCGGCGTGGCGACCCGGGAACGCAGGCTCATGGTCAGGGTCCCTTCAGGTCGCGGTCGGGGTCGGGGTCGTCGTTGGGCATGACGGCTGTTGCCGTGGCCGGGTCGAGGGACAGACCGGGCACGATCGACTTCACCGTGATGGTCACGGTGGCGGTGACGGCGTCGCCGCCGCCGGGCCCCACCTCGATGCGCGCGTCGAGGCCGGAGCGGATCGCGGCCTGGCCGGCCGCCCGTCCGGCCCCGGGTTTGCGGGCCTCCACGCGGGCGGCGGTCCGCGCCGCGGTGTCGGCCTGCTCGTGCACGTACGCGACCCAGCCGAGCTGGATTCCGCAGAGCGCGACGAACAGCAGGATCGGGATGAACCCGATGTACTCGAGCGCCACCTGCCCGCGGTCGCCCCGCGGCGCGTGACGGCGGGCCGCGGGGCGGTCGGCGCCATCACGCCGGCGGCTGCTGCCGCGGCCCGGGCGGGCGGGCGCGGGCATGCGGCCGTCGGCAGCGCGCGCGGAGACGGGGCGGCCACCGGCACCGGGAACCGGGGCGGGGCCGCCACCGGCACCGCGCATGAAGGTGGGGCCGCCGACCGTGACGAGGTCCGCGGCGGGCCGGCGCCCACAGCCGCAGGGCCGGACGTCGGTCTCGCCGGCCCGCTCCTCGGGCTCGCCGGGCCGGAGGCCGGGCTCGCCAAGCCAGCCCTCGGACCCGCCAGGCCGGACGCCGGGGTCGCCAGGCCGGACGCCGCGCCCGTCAAGCCGGACACCGGGGTCGACAGACTGGGCGTCGGCTTCGCCGGCCGCCCGCAGGCGCGCCCGCCGGTCCCGGCCGGCGGCACCGGTCCGTGCGGGTACGGGAGCCGCGTACCCGGGGGCCGTGTCCGGGCCGGGCGGGGCCGTCTCCGCCGTTGCGGGCGAGGGCGGTTTCGGCGAGGGCCGTTCGCCGCCTCCGGCCGCGCGAGCGGGGGTGGCGGTTCGGCCGTCCCGGCCGGGCCTGAAGTGGGGGTGGCCCGTCATGTCAGTCCTCCTCCCTCTCCATGGCCGCGCCGGCCTCACCGCGGATGCGGCCGAAGCTCAGCGACGGGTGGAGCACCGGGATTTCGAGCTCGACGGTGGCCTTGAAGAGCGCGCCCGCCTCGGTGCAGTGCGAGGTCATGTTCCAGGCGCTGCCGATGTGCTCGGCGGCTGCCGCGGCGCACGCCGACGGATCCTTGACCGCGCCCGCGCGGGCTGCCTCGTCCGCGGCGTTGCCCGCCAGGGAGAAGGCGTAGCCGATCAGGACGCACTCCCAGACCGCCGCGACGAGCAGCAGGATCAGCGGGACCATGCCGACGAACTCGACCGCCACCTGCCCGCGGTCACCGCCGCAGCGGCGGCCGCGGGCGGCGGGGCGGGCGGGCGGAACAGGTCTGGGAGTGGGCATGTCAGTGCTCCCGGCTTCGGCGGAGCCAGGGTCCCAGGGCGCCGCGGTCGCCCGCGCCGCGGCGCAGACGGGCCACGGGGCCGGGCGTGCGGACGGCCAGGGCGGATCCGGGGGCGGGCGGGGAGGCCGCCCCGGTGGCAGGGCCCGCCGCCACCGCGGCCGGGAGTTCCGCGGCGGCGGCCGGGGCCGCCAGGAGGCCCAGGTCGGCGGCCACCGTCCACAGGGCCTGTTTGACGGTGGAGCGGTTGTCGAGGTCCTGGACGCGGCCCGCGTCCACCACCGCCTGGAGCTCCTTGAACGCCGCCGGCACCGGCGTCCGCACCACCCGCGTCTTGGTGATCTTCTCGATCAGCGCCGGCTGGATCTCGGTGTGCTTGCTCCAGCGGTTGACGACGACCGCCGTGTCCTCGGCCTTGCGGACCTGGAGCCTCTCCCACATGCGGACCATCCGCTTGGTGGCGCGTACGGAGACCACGTCCGGGGTGGTGACGAGGACCGCCACGTCCGCTCCCTCGACGGCGGCCGCGTTGGCGCCGGTCACCTGGGTGCCGCAGTCGATGACGACGAGCTCGTACCGGCTGCGCAGGGCGGCGACGACGTGCCGGGCGGTCCGGTCGTCGACCTCCTCGCCGCGTTCGCCGTCGGCCGGGGCCAGCAGGAGGGCGAGGCCGGTGCGGTCGTCGTAGACCGCGTCCTGGAGGACGCGCGGGGAGATGTCCTGGATGCCGACGAGGTCGGCGACGGAGCGCCGGAACTGCACGTCGAGGTAGGAGCCGACGTCGCCGGCCTGGAGGTCCATGTCGACCAGGGCGGTGCGCCGCCCGGCGGCGGCCGCGGCCAGCGCGAACTGCACCGCCGTGAAGGTGGTGCCGACCCCGCCCTTGGCCCCGGCGACGGTGACCACGCGGCCGCCGGGCCCGGTCGGCGCCTCGGCGGGCCGGCCGAGGTGGCGGCGTACGCCGGCGGCCCACTGGGCGGCGGCCTGGACCCGGGCGGCGAGCTCCTCGTACGAGGGCGGCAGCCCGACCAGACCGCGGGCGCCGGAGTCCATGGCGGCGGAGAAGAGCGCCGGGCCGGTGTCCGAGGACAGCAGCACGACCCCCACCGCCGGGAAGCGGAGGGCGACCTCGCGGATGAGGTCGAGCGCGGGCACGGGGCCGATCCGCTCGTGGACGAGGACGACCTCGGGCAGTTCGTCGACGGATTCGGCGGCCAGCCGGCCCAGGGTGTCGAGCAGGGCGGCGGAGTCGGGGACGGGGGCGGCCGGCTCGGCGGCCGGGAGCTGGCTGAGGAGGGTGGAGATGGCGCGGGCGGCGTCCGGGTCGCCGGCCGCGGGGAGGATTCGGGTGGTCATCCGGGCCTCACTTGTCCCCGTCGAGGGTGTACGTGCGGTCGGCCGCGCTGGGCGCGGAGTCGGTGCCGGGGGCCACCAGGGCCAGGCGCACGTGCTCCGCGAAGGACTCGGCGTAGGCGACGCGCTGGGTGTCCTTGGTGTTCAGGGCGAAGGTGATCGGGACGGCTTCGGCGGGACCCTTGCGGTCGCTGTCCTTGTCGAGGGCGGTGAGTTTGCCGACGTTGATGACGCGCGCGTTGGCGACGATGATCACGGACCGGGACGGGTCGGACTCCTTGGCGCCCTTGAAGGTGGCGATGATGTTGACCTTCGCCCCCGAGTGGATCTTCCCGGCCACGCCCGTCGCCGCGTCGATCATGATGGCGATCTCCTGCTCGCCGGGCTGGAGCTGCGGCTTGTCGACGTACATGTCCGTCTGGAGCAGCGAGCCCTTCCGCAGCGTGGTCAGCGCGATCTTGTCCTTGAGTCCGCCGAGGTCGGTGACGGCCGTCTCGGACAGCCACCGCCGGGGGATGCTGACCTCCTCGAACTGCCCGGCCGTCAGCGGGCTGTAGGGGGCGATATCGGCCTTGGCCCGGTACGCGACGACCTCGGCCCCGACCTTTGAGTTGACGTCGCCGATCACCACGAGGACCCCGCCGAACGCCGCGAGGGCGCACAGGACCGACAGGAGAAGCAGGATGACGCCGCGGCGCTGGCGTGAGTTCATGTGCCGTACTACCTCGCCGTTCTTCGTTCTTCGGGGTGGTCGGGTCAGTGTCTGGACGAGGCGCGGGAGCCGCCCGCGGCCTCGGCCGGCGGCGGTGCGGCCGACTGCGGGGGGTGCAGCGGGGCGGCGCAGAAGCCGCACCGGTCGCCGATGAGTTCGAGGCCGCACCAGCGGCACTCGTCGCGGCGGACGGAGGCGACCAGTTGGTAGAGGACGGGCAGGTCCGCGATGCCGGCGGCGAACTCCACCAGCTTCGGCGTGGCCCACCAGGTGGCGGAGTCGGCGGGCAGCGGGTTCTCCATGACGCCCTGGACCTGCCAGGCGGGGGCGAGTTCGGCCGTCACCCAGTCGGAGGCGAGCTGGCCGCGGGCGAAGGTGAGCTGGGTGGCGTACGCGGGCCCCGGGGGCAGGACGCCGCCCCGGGCCCCGCCGGCCCCGGCGACGAGGGCCCCGCGCACCCCGCGCCCCCGCCGACCGCGCCCCTCCCGGCCTCCCGCCCGGCCGCCCCCGGGGTCGGAACCGGAACCAGAACCGGAACCCGCCCCCGATCCCGCACCCGCGGCCCCCAGTCGGGCCAGGTGCGGTGTCGGGTGGGCCAGGACGGCGAACTGGGCCCCGGGCGACCAGGACCGGGCGTGCGCCTTGAGCCCGACCGGGACCCGGTCGAGCCGGGCGACCGAGCCGAGCAGGGCCCCGGCGTGGATGTAGTGGGACAGCAGGCGGGCGGCCGCGGCGATGACGCCGGGGCTGAAGTCGCAGATGCTGAGCTGGCGCAGCTGACGCACCAGCAGGGCGGTCGCGAGCGGCGGTAGATCGCTGTCGAGGAGGGCGATCCGGTCGGTTTCCAGGATGGCCCGTACGGTGTGCAGCCGCCGGACGGTGGCGGGCGGCAGCCAGGACGGCACGACGGCCAGGATGTGGCCGTGCCGTTCTAACAGCTCGCTCACCTCGGCGAGGCTGCCGTCGAGGTCGAGCCGTCCCGGCGGGCCGAGGACTGCGGCCGTCGGGGTGTGCCGGTCAGGGGCCGGCAGCACCAGATCGGCGCTGGTGACGGCAATGGCGATCGGCACGCGAACCCCCCTGTTCACCCGTACGCGCGCAGCAGTTCGCATGGCCGCCGCATACGTACACACCCTGCGCGACCGCAAACGGCCGACGCACTTCCCCCTTGCCCCAGAACCATATCCGCGTCGCCCCTGGCAGGGCAGGGCCTTGGAAATTCCCGTGCCGTGAGCACATGTCACAGGTGGCGGGAAACCCGGACAACCGGGATCGGACGGTCGATCAGTTCAAGCCACTTCGCAAAGACCCTTGACACCAGGATTGGTCTGGACCAACTTGTGTGCCGGGGTCCCCGCACGCGCCGCCGGCCCGGTTTCCCCGTCCGCTTCACTGCCGTTCCCCACCGCTCCCCGCCCTCCGCACCACCCCTTCCCCACCCCCGTTCACCTCCCTTCCTCCCCCCACGGAGACCACGTGAACCGCATACGCTCCCTCGCCCTCCTGGGCGCCGCGACCCTCACCGCAGGCGGCCTGACGGCCCTCACCGCCGGCCCGGCGCAGGCCGCCGACGTCGACGCCGTCCGCAACGGAGGCTTCGAGTCCGGTCTCGCGCACTGGAGCTGCAGCTCCGGCAGCGGGGCCGTCACCTCCTCGCCGGTCCATTCCGGAACCGCCGCCCTGCGGGCCACCCCGTCGGGCCAGGACAACGCGAGGTGCAGCCAGACCGTCACGGTCAAGCCGAACTCCACGTACACGCTCAGCACGCAGGTCCAGGGCGCGTACGTGTACCTCGGCGCGACCGGCACCGGCACCCAGGACGTGTCCACCTGGACCCCCGGCTCGGGCGGCGGCTGGCAGAAGCTGTCGACGACCTTCACCACCGGCCCGGCCACCACCCAGGTCACCGTCTGGACGCACGGCTGGTACGGCCAGCCGGCCTACACCGTGGACGAGTTCAGCGTCTTCGGCCCGGACGGCGGCGGCCCGACGGATCCCGGCCCCTCGCTGCCGGGCGCCCCGGCCGGGGCCGTCGTTTCCGGCCGGAGCCAGGACGCGCTGACCCTTTCGTGGGACGCGGTCGGCGGGGCGGACGGCTACCACGTCTACCGGGACGGCGTCCGCGTCCGGACGGTCACCGCTCCCCCGGCCCGGATCACCGGACTCGCGCCGGCGACCTCGTACGCCTTCCAGGTGAGCGCGTACAACGCAGCGGGCGAGGGCCCGCGCTCGGCGCCGGTGACCGGCACCACGACCGGGGGCGGCGGCCCGAACCCGAACCCGACGGTGCCCCGGCACGCCCTGACCGGCTACTGGCAGAACTTCGACAACGGCGCGACGGTGCAGCGGATCTCCGACGTCCCCGCCCAGTACGACATCATCGCCGTCTCCTTCGCCGACGCCACGACCACGCCCGGCGCGATCACCTTCAACCTCGACTCGGCGGGGCTCGGCGGCTACACCGTGGACCGGTTCAAGGCGGACATCGCCGCGAAGAAGGCGGCCGGCAAGTCCGTCACCCTCTCCATCGGCGGCGAGAAGGGCACCATCACGGTCAACGACGCCGCCTCCGCCGCCAACCTGGCGAACTCGGCGTACGCCCTGATGCAGGAGTACGGCTTCAACGGCATCGACATCGACCTGGAGAACGGCCTCGACCCGACCTACATGACCCAGGCGCTGCGCGCCCTGTCCGCCAAGGCCGGCCCCTCGCTCGTCCTGACGATGGCCCCGCAGACCATCGACATGCAGTCCCCGTCCGGCGGCTACTTCCGGACGGCGTTGAACGTCAAGGACATCCTCACCGTCGTCAACATGCAGTACTACAACAGCGGCTCGATGAACGGCTGCGACGGCAAGGTCTACTCCCAGGGCTCGGTGGACTTCCTCACCGCGCTGGCCTGCGTCCAGTTGGAGGGCGGCCTCGACCCCTCGCAGGTGGGCATCGGCGTGCCGGCCTCGCCCAGCGGGGCGGGCAGCGGCTACGTCCCCCCGACCGTGGTCAACGACGCGCTCGACTGCCTGACCAGGGGCACCAACTGCGGGTCCTTCAAGCCGTCGAAGACCTACCCGGGGCTGCGCGGCGCGATGACCTGGTCGACCAACTGGGACGCCAAGGCGGGTGGTGCTTGGTCGAACGCGGTGGGTCCGAAGGTCCACGGCCTGCCGTAGGCGGTACCTGTGGGGGTGTCCTGCACGGGATCTGGCCGAATCCGGGCCCTTGACCGGGACATGCCACAAGAGCACGCTGTGCGCGTCCGCACGGCACCCCCACACTCCCCACCCAGGAGAACGCATGCGGCTCCACACCCGACGCAGGGCCGCCGTCACGGCGGCCCTGCTCGCTCTCGCGCTCGGCGCACCCGCCTACGGCATGAGCGCCACGGCGGCCCCGCCGCCCACGCCGTCCACCGCCACCCGGGACGAGGCCGTGGTCCAGTACGAGATCAAGGGCCCGGCCACCCCGCAGGAACGCACCGCGCTGCTCCGCACGGGCGTCTCCATCGACGAGGTCGACGCCCGCTCGGTCGTCGTCAGCGCCGACCCCATGCAGGCCGGGGCCCTGCGCGCGCTCGGCTACGCCCTCACCCCGCTGCCCGGCCCGCCGGACCGCACCGAGCGGGAGGCGAAGGCGAGCCCGATGGACTTCCCGTCCGCGGACTCCCGCTACCACAACTACGCCGAGATGAACGCCGAGATCGACCAGCGCATCGCCCAGTACCCCTCGATCATGAGCAAGCGGGTGATCGGGAAGTCGTACCAGGGCCGCGACATCGTCGCCATCAAGATCAGCGACAACGTGGCGACCGACGAGAACGAGCCCGAGGTCCTCTTCACCCACCACCAGCACGCCCGCGAGCACCTGACCGTCGAGATGGCGCTCTACCTGCTCAAGGAGTTCGGCGCCGGCTACGGCACCGACACCCGCATCACCAACACGGTCAACTCCCGGGAGGTCTGGATCGTCCCCGACCTCAACCCGGACGGCGGCGAGTACGACATCGCCACCGGCTCGTACCGCTCCTGGCGCAAGAACCGGCAGCCGAACTCCGGCTCCTCCTACGTCGGCACGGACGAGAACCGCAACTGGAACTACAAGTGGGGCTGCTGCGGCGGCTCCAGCAGCAGCAAGAGCTCCGAGACCTACCGCGGTGCGGCCGGCGAGTCCGCGCCCGAGGTCAAGGCCGTCGCGGACTTCGTCCGCAGCCGCGTCGTCGGCGGCAAGCAGCAGATCAAGGCCGCCATCGACTTCCACACCTACAGCGAACTGGTGCTGTGGCCGTACGGGTGGACGTACAACGACACCGCGCCCGGCCTGACCGCGGACGACCTGGCCGTGTACAAGACCATCGGCACCCGCATGGCCAGCAGCAACGGCTACACCCCCGAGCAGTCCAGCGACCTGTACATCACGGACGGCACCATCGACGACTGGCTGTGGGGCAACCAGAAGATCTTCGCCTACACCTTCGAGATGTACCCGGAGTCGGGCGGCGGCGGCTTCTACCCGCCGGACGAGGTCATCGACCGCGAGACCGCGCGCAACAAGGACGCGGTGCTCCAGCTGCTGGAGAACGCGGACTGCATGTACCGCTCGATCGGCAAGGAGGCGCAGTACTGCTCGTAGTACTGCCGTGGCGCTGCCGCAGCGCTACCCTCGTGCCGCACTGCTCGTAGCGCTGCCGCAAGGCCGTGGCACCGGTGGTCCCGGGGCGCCCCCGCAGGGCAGGGGGCGCCCCGTTCCGCTGCCGGCGGGCGGCCCCCCGCCCCCGCCCGTGTGGACCCGCGCCCACCCGGGATGTTAGACAGCAGGCGGTACTACCCGTAACAAACGTTGCAGAGCAGGCAACGCGAGGAGGATCCGCATGGGCAGCAGCGACGCAGTCCGGGGGCTCGCCGACGAGCCCGTCGACCACCGCTTCAAGGGCCTGCCCCCGGACGCCGAACGGGCCGCCATGACCGTCGGCGGACTCGCGGCGCAGCAGCGCAACCTGTTCACCGGCGGGTTCACCACCCCGGTCCTCACCCTCGACGCCGACGCGCTGGAGCACAACCTCACCGCGCTCGGTGAGTACGCCTCCCGCCACCACCTGGCCTTCGCCCCGCACGGCAAGACCTGCATGGCCCCGCAGCTCTTCGAGCGCCAGCTGGAGCACGGCGCCTGGGGCATCACCGCGGCCGTACCCCACCAGGCCCGCGTCTACCGGGCCTTCGGCATCCGCCGGATCTTCCTGGCGAACGAGCTCGTCGACCCGGCCGCCCTGCACTGGGTCGCCGAGGAACTCGCCTCCGACCCGGACTTCCGGTTCGTCTGCTACGTGGACTCCGTGCGCGGCGTCCACCTCATGGACCGGGCCCTGCGCGGCCGGGCCGCCGTCGTCGACGTCGTCGTCGAGCTCGGCGCCGGCGAGGGGGCCCGTACCGGCGCGCGCACCGAGGAGGACTGCCGCGCGGTCGCCGACGCGGTCGCCGACGCCGCCACCCTGCGCCTGGTCGGCGTCGCCGGGTACGAGGCCGAGGTGCCGGACGCGGACGCGGAGAAGGTCCACGCCTGGCTGCGCCGGCTCACCGCGCTGGCCGTCGAGTTCGACAAGGCCGGACGGTTCGCACCCGACCTGGAGGAGATCGTCGTCAGCGCGGGCGGCTCCGCCTGGTTCGACGCCGTCGCCGACGTCTTCACCGAGCTGCCCGAACTGTCCCGGCCGGTGCTGCGGCTGCTGCGCTCCGGCGCGTACGTCTCCCACGACCACGGCTGGTACACCCGCCTGACCCCGTTCAACCGGGTCCCGCAGGAGGGCGGGCTGCGGCCCGCGTTCCGGCTGTGGACCCAGGTCGTCTCCCGGCCGTCCCCCACCCAGGCGTTCGTCAACGCGGGCAAGCGGGACGTCGCCTACGACCTCGGCCTGCCCGTGGCCGAGCTGGTCCGCGACGCCCTGACCGGCGAGGAGCGGCCCGCCGCCGGGGTGCGGGTGGTGAAGCTCTCCGACCAGCACGCCTGGCTGGAGACCGACTCCGCGGACGCCGTCGAGGTGGGCGACTGGGTGGCGCTGGGCATGTCCCACCCGTGCACCATCTTCGAGAAGTGGCCGCTGATCCCGGTCGTGCAGGCGGACGGCACCGTCACGGAGTTCGTCCGCACCTTCTTCTGATCCGGCCGGACCGGCCGGCGCCCCCCGGGGGACGCCGATGGACCTGGTGATCCGGGGGGCCCGCGTCGTCGACGGCACGGGCGGGCCCTCGTACCGCGCCGACGTCGGCGTCCGCGCCGGCCGCATCGACGCGATCGGCCGGATCCGGGCCGGCGGCCGGGCGGTCCTCGACGCCCACGGGCTGGCACTGGCCCCCGGGTTCACCGACATGCACGCCCACAGCGACCTGGCGTTGCTCCACGACCCGGACCACAGCGCCAAGGCCGCCCAGGGCATCACCCTGGAGGTCCTCGGCCAGGACGGGCTGTCGTACGCGCCCGCCGACGACCGGACCCTGGCCGCGGTCCGGGCGGCCGTCACCGGCTGGAACGGCCCCGGCGAGGACGCCGACTTCGGCTGGCGCACGGTCGGCGGCTACCTCGACCGGATCGACCGCACCGGCACCGCCGTCAACGCCGCCTACCTGGTCCCGCACGGCACCGTCCGCGCGTACGCCGTCGGTTGGGCGGACCGGCCCGCGACCCCCGCCGAGCTCGACCGGATGCGGGCCCTCGTCGCCGACGGCCTCGCGCAGGGCGCCGTCGGCATGTCGTCCGGGCTGACCTACACCCCGGGCATGTACGCGTCCGGTGCCGAACTGGCCTGGCTGTGCCGGGTCGTGGCCGCGTACGGCGGCTACCACTGCCCGCACCACCGCAGCTACGGCCGCGGGGCGCTCGCCGCGTACGCCGAGATGGTCGCCCTGGCCCGGGAGACCGGCTGCGCCCTGCACCTGGCGCACGCCACCTTGAACTTCCCCGAGAACGCCGGCCGGGCCCCCGAACTCCTCGCCCTGCTGGACGACGCGCTCGCGGCGGGCGCCGACATCACCCTGGACAGCTACCCGTACACCCCCGGCTGCACCACCCTCGCCGCGCTGCTGCCCGGCTGGGCCGGCGAGGGCGGCCCGGGGGCGGTGCTCGCCCGGCTGCGGGACGACGCGGTGGCCGAGCGGATCCGGCACGCACTGGAGGTGACCGGGTCGGACGGCTGCCACGGCGTGCCCGTGGACTGGCCGTCGGTCGAGGTGTCGGGAACCGCGGACCCGGCGCACGGCGCGTGGGTGGGGCGGCGGCTGCGCGGCTGGGAGGAGGCCCGGCGGCTGCTGCTGGCCGACCGGCTGGGCACGACGGTCCTCCACCACGTCGGGAACGAGGACAACGTCCGGGCCATCATGCGGCATCCGGTGCACACCGGCGGCTCCGACGGCATCCTGCGCGGCGCGAAGCCGCACCCGCGGGCGTACGGCGCCTTCCCGCACTACCTCGGCCGGTACGTGCGCGAGCTGGGGGTGCTCTCGCTGGAGGAGTGCGTGGCGCACCTGGCGGGCCGGCCGGCGGCCCGGCTGCGGCTGCCGGACCGGGGGCTGGTCCGGGTCGGGTTCCGCGCCGACCTGGTCCTGTTCGACCCGGAGACGGTCGCGGCCGGGGCGACGTACGACAGCCCGCGGACCCTGCCGACCGGGATCCCGTACGTGCTGGTCGACGGCCGCTTCGTGATGCGGGACGGGCGCCGCACGGACGAGCTGGCGGGGCGGTCGGTACGCCGCACCCCGTACCGCGGCCGATGAGGTCGGCCCCTTCCGCTCCTCCCCGGGGCGGGCACGACGGCCGGCGCGGGTCCTCCTGCGGGCTGATCTGCGCGGGCCGGACCGCCCATAGGCTGGCCGCATGATCGCTTTCGCGCCGGCCGCCGTCCTGCTGCTGCTGTTCCTGATGAGCGTGTGGACCGACCGGCGGCGCTTCCGGAACGCCGTCCTGCTGGGGCTGACCCTCATATGGGCCGCGATCGGGGTGCTGTTCCTGATCCCGTCGCTGCCGCCGGTACTCGCGATCACCGCGCTGGCCCTGGTCCTGCTGGTGCCGGCGCTGGGCACCCTCGCGCTCGGCGTGTTCCTCATCAGCAACGGCATCACCATGCTCCGCAAGGAGGGCCGCCGCCCCGCCAACCTGCTGTCGCTCTCCGCCGGGCTGGGCATCTTCGGGCTGATCGCGCTGATCGGCTACACCGGCGACCGGGGCTCCGCGGCGATGGACGCGGCCGTGGGCGGGCTGGTGCTGCTCGTCGGCTACGTCTCCTTCCTCTTCGCGTGCTTCCTCGCGTACGCCTTCCTGTACGGGCGGGCGCCGGTGCGCAGCGAGGTGGACTACGTGGTCGTGCTGGGCTCCGGCCTGATCGGCGGCGAGCGGGTGCCGCCCCTGCTGGCCTCCCGCCTGGAGAAGGGCCGGCGGATCCAGGCCGCGCAGGCGGCGCGCGGCGGGAAGGTGCCGCTGCTGCTGCCGTCGGGCGGACAGGGCCCGGACGAGAAGCTGCCGGAGGCGCGGGCGATGGCCGACTGGCTGATCGCGCAGGGCGTGGCGGCGGAGCTGATCCGGCTGGAGGACCGCTCCCGGACGACGGACGAGAACCTGGCCTTCAGCCGGGCGGTGATGGAGGAGGAGGCCGGGCCGGACTACCGGTGCGTGGTCGTCACCAACAACTTCCACGCCTTCCGCGCCGCGATGACCGCCCGCAAGGCCGGGGTGAACGGGCAGGTCGTGGGCTCGCCGACGGCCCGCTACTTCTGGCCGAGCGCCACCATCCGCGAGTTCGTCGCGGTGTTCTGGGAGCACCGGCTGGTCAACCTGGTGGTCTGCGGTGCGGTCGTCGCGGCCACGGGCGTCGCGGCGCTCGTCGCGTAGCCGCCGGTGCAGTGGCCGCAGCCGCCGACGTGCGTTCATGACTCCGCGGCCGGAGGATGGGGGCAACCGAGCAGGGCACTGCAATGGAGGCACCGATGGGAACTGAATCGGACCAGCAGCCCGAGGCCACGTCCCGGCCGGTCAGGCTGAACACCGGCGGGGAGGGCGCCTACGACCCCGAGGACCTCGTCATGGCGACGGGCGCCGACCCGACTCCGGAGCGGGTCGAAAAGGCCCGGAAGCTGATCGAGAAGGAGGGCAGGGCGGTCATCGAGCGCTTCCTCCCGTAACGGGGGACGTACGAAGGCTGCGGCCGGGCCCCGACCGGCCCCCACCGGCCCGGGGCCACCCCTCCCCCTCCCCGCCGCAACACCCGCAACGGGCGGGGCGCAGCGCGCAGGACGGGGTGGCGGCGGCGCAGGCCGCAGGGTGATGACAAGAGGTGGCGGGACCAGGGGCGGGGAACCGCGCGACCAGCCACAGCCGGCCGACCGATCAGAGCGGGAGCCGGCCCGGTTCGGATTCCAGCGCCGAGCGGTTGCACTTCCACATGATCAGGAAGAACACCCCACCCGCGAGCAGCAGGCCGACCACGATCACGATCGACACCAGCGCCTCCCGCGGGGAAACCAGCACGAACAGCGCGACCACCGTCCACACCAGCGCACAGACCGCGACCGGCATCTCGAACCGCCCCAGGTCGAACGCTCCTTCCTGCCGGCTCAGCCGTCCCCGCACGGACAGGTACAGGACGATCGTGGCGGCGTACGTGAGCGCCGGGAGGATCGTCCCCGCGGTGATCAGCTCCAGCAGGGCCATACCCGGCAGCGCCACCATCAGCGCCACCCCCAGTACGAAGATCAGGATCGTGGCCGGGATCGGGGTGCAGGTGCGCGCGCCGACCCGCCGCATCAGCCGGCTCGCGGGGAAGCGTCCGTCGCGCGCCATCGCGAAGACCAGCCGCGCGCAGGCGACCATCGCCACCACCCCGGCGCCGAAGAACGCGATGGTGATCGCCACCAGCAGCACCTTCTCCATCGCCGGCCCCAGCTGCACCCGCAGGATCGCCGCGACCGGCGACCCGCTCTGCGTGACCTTCGGGATGTCGTCGATGGCGACGGTGAGGGCGATCAGGAACAGCATGCCGAGCACCCCGGCCGCGACGACCGACGCCACGATCGCCCGCGGGACGGTGCGGTAGGGGTCCTTGGCCTCCTCGGCCAGGTTGGCTGCGGAGTCGAAGCCGACGAGGGTGGAGAGGCCCATGATCATCGCGATCATCAGCCCGCCGCCGATCGCGAAGTACCCGGGCACGTCCTCGGTGACGCCGCGCGACACGAGGTTGCCGGCCTCGCCGTCGCCCGTGATCACCACGGCGAGGACGAGCGCGACCGCCACCACCACGACCAGCACGACCTCGAGCCCGACGGCCAGCGTGTTGATGAAGCTGACGAGGCGGGTGGAGGCGATCGCGATCACGGTCTGCGCCAACAGGACCACCAGGGTGATCACCCGCGCCGTGCCCTCGTCCGGCCGCATGCCGAACAGCGGCATGAACGCCTGGCTGGCCAGCGCGTTGGCGATGGCCACCACGGCGACGCCCAGGTAGCAGAAGGACAGCCAGCCGAACCCCCAACCGATCTTCGGGTTGGCCAGCCGCGAGGCCCACTGGTACGAGGACCCGCTGAGCGGGATCCGGGCCGCGAACTGCGCGACCACCAGCGCCACCATCGTCTGCCCGATCGCCGCGATGATCCAGAGCCAGATGCCGACGGGCCCGGCGTTCTGCAGGACGTCGTCGTACGTGGCGAAGATCCCGACCGCGACGGAGATGAACGCGAACGAGATCGCGAACACCTGGAACGAGCCCAGCGTCCGCTTCAGCTCCTGCTGGTAGCCACCGAGCTCGACGGCGTCCCCGCCGCCCTGCCCGCTGATCGGATTCTCCGCCACCTCGGCCACCACACCTTCCGTCGACGCCGTCGACCAACCCGACGGACCATCCTCACGGCCTTCGTCCGGCATGTCCCGATACGACACGGGTTACCCGAGTGGCCGACCCCGGTCGGCAGCGCAGCCGGGGCCGCCCCCGCGCAGGACGGGGCGGCGGGCCGACGGCAGCCCGAGCCGCCGCCCACCCTGCGGGGTGCCGGCCGAGCAGCTGCCGCCCGCCCGCGGGTCCCGGCAGGCGGCCGGCTGACCAGCCGGCGCGGCGGCCGAGCGGGTGGCCTCCGGGCCGGCATCACGGGCACGGGGTCGCACGCCACCTCCGTCCGGGCCAGGCCCGCCAGCCCCGGGGCCGCCCCGGCCCGGAGCCGCCCCCGGCTTGAGCGGCGTGTCCCCCCGCACGCCCCGACCAGCGCGAAGTCCGGCCGCCCGCCCGGCGGCGACGGCGCGGGCAGCCAACGGGTGGCGCGCTCGGACCAGGAGGCGTACGCCGTCACGCGCACCCGGGCCCTCGGCGTGCGCCCGGCCCACGAGCCCGCCGAGCAGGAGCGGCCCGCACCTCACGCCGAGCCGTGGCCCCCCGGCGCCCTCGCCGTCGAAGCGGACGGCCTCCTCCGGGAGCGCCCGGCCCCTGGCGCCCGCAGACGCGGGCAGCAGCACCCCGACCCGGTCGAGCAGGAGCTCCCCGAGCGGGGCCGGGCACGCCGTCCCGGCCGCGTACGAACGGCTCCCCGCCCCGCACCGTTCGATCTGCCGGGAGCCGGAGACCGGGCGCCGGCCGGGCCCGCCCGAGCACGGCAGCAGCATGGGGGCGGCGGCGCGGGGCAGGCGGTCGGCGGACCGGACTCGGCGAAGGCAGACTCGGCGACGGTCCTGGGACACCTCGCCCCGGTCCATGCCACGGGCCCGGTCCGGACCACCGGCGTTGCGCCATGGGTGTGACGGACCGTATCCGGCCGAGCTGAAGGATCGTTAAGGCTGCCGGGGGTCGTTACTCGGAGGCAGCATGCAGACGATCACCGTCGACTGGGACAACCCCACCGACCCCTCGCCGGAACTCGCCCGGGACCACGTACGCGACTACGTGCGCACCGGCGGCATCGACGGCCACCTCTGGCACGGGGTGCCCACCCTCCTGCTCACGACCCTGAACCGCGCCACGGGCCGCACCTCCCGCACCCCGCTGATCTACGTGGAGGACGGGCCCCGCCTGGTCGTCGCCGCGGCCGGCTGGGGCGCCCCGCGGCACCCGGCCTGGTACCGGAACCTGGTCGCGCACCCGGAGGCACGCGTCCAGGTGGGTCCGGTGGTCCGCACGGCCGTGGCCCACCGGGCGACGGCCGCCGAGCGCGAGGTGTACTGGCCGGCCCTGGCGGCCCTGTGGCCCGCCTTCGACGACTACCAGGAGCACACCCTCCGCCTGATCCCCCTGGTGATCCTGGACCCCGTACCCCACGCCCACCACTAGCCACGCCCACCACGAGCCGCACCGGCCGCACCGGCCGCCCGGGCCCGGTCGCGGGTCCACGCCACCACGCCCACCAGGACGGCCACCGCCACCGCGTACACGGGCAGCCACAGGGTCGTGGTGGCGGCCAGGCAGTCGGCCACGGCCCGGCGGCTCTGGTCCGCCCGCGCGAAGGCCAGGGCCGCGGCGTCGCCGCCGGCCAGGCCGCCCAGCGCGGCCTCCGCCTGCAGGGCCGCGTACCGGCCCGCCAGCGCGCAGCTGCTGCGGGTCTCCGGCATCGGGAACAGCCAGGCCCGTCGCTGGAGCACGGGGGCGAGCGCGATCGCCACGCACAGACCGACGACCAGGGCGTACGCGACGAGGCTGCGCATGTAGCCCGAGCGGAGGTCCGGCGTCCACGGCGGCCGCCGCTGGAAGGCGAGCATGATCGCGAGGAGCGTCGCCCCGATGAAGGTGGCGAACCACTGCCACGAGCCCTGGGCGAGGGCGAAGGTGAGCACCGCCGCGAGCCCGATGCCGATGACCCCGGGTGCGGGGACGTCGTCACCCGCCGGGGACGGGGCCGGCGTCGGGGCCGGCGTCGGGCCGGCGGTCGGGGCCGGGCCCGGGGCTCCGCGGGTGCCCGGGCCGGTTCCTCGACGGCTGGGATCGCTCACTCGCGCGCCTCTCCGGGAGGGGAGGCCCCAGCATCCGCCGCGGAGCGCCGCGGCCCCCGGCGCCATGCCGGTACGGGCCGGGCGCCCCGCCCGGATGGACCCCGCCCGCCTACCGGCCGGCCGCGGGACGGGCCTCGCGCCACATGGCCCACAGCGCGGGGCCGCCGCCCGGGAGTTCCATCTCGGCGACCACGGTGAAGCCGAAGTGCTCGTAGACCGGGATGTTCTCCGGCTTGGAGGACTCCAGCGCGACGGGCATGCCCTCCGCGTCGGCCTTGGCCAGGCCCGAGCGGAGCAGGGCGGCGCCGTGGCCCTGGCCCTGGGCGGCCGGGTCGGCGCCGACGACGGCCAGGTACCAGTGGGGGTCCTTCGACGGGGCCGCGGCGGCCGCCCGGACGGCGTCGCGGAAGAGGGGGGCCCGGTCTCCGAGGATGGCCTGGAGCTCCTCGACGGTGGCGGCGTCGGGCACGGCCTTGTCGAGCGCGTGCGGCGGCACCCAGAAGGCGGCGGCCGCGTCGGTGCGCTCGCAGAGGCCGTGGCGGCCGTACTGCCGGGTGAAGAGGGTGGCGAAGTAGCGGCGCATGCCGTCCTCGCGGGAGGCCTCGTCGGGGAAGAACCAGCGCATCATCGGGTCGTCACCGAAGGCACGGGCCAGGGTGGTGCTGACGGTTGACGCATCGTCGGGCTCAGCCGCCCGCGGGGTGTTCGCATTCGACATACCGGTCATTCTGCACGCGATGATCTTGAGCCCCTCCACGGGGGTCGCCCACCCCACCGGAGCCAACACCTCCGCTTCGACTCGCCCTCGCCGTCTTGCCGATGGCCCCGGTGGGGCGTATAGAGGAAGAAAGGACCGTGTTTTCGCCGGTTCATCTCTTCTTCAGTTCATCCTGCTTACGTGCTGGGGAGGTTCCCCATGCCCGATGCAGGCCCATGGCAGTGGGCCCTGACCTCCGTGTTGCTCGTCCTCGGCTGTTTCCTGGCCTTCCGCGCCTGGCGGATGGCCTCCAGAGAGCCGGAGTCGGAGCCCAGGATCGAGGTGCTGGCCGGAATCGGGGGCGGGCTGGTGTGCGGGATCGCCGTGGGGCTTTCGGCCCTCTTCCTGGGTGAGTCGATCCGCGTGTCCCAGGAGAACGCAGCCTGGCGCGCGAGCGTGGAGAGCGCGGACAGCATCCCCGGGTTGACGGTCGCCGGCCACGACATCAAGGGCATCAACTTCAGCGGGAAATCGCTCCACAACGCGGACTTCACCGGGGCCGACCTGAGGGACGCCAGGTTCCAGGACGCCGATCTGACGGGGGCGAGCTTCGCGGGCGCCGATCTGCGGCGGGCGAACCTCATCGGAGCCAACCTGCAGGACGCGAGCCTCGCCGATGCGGACCTGGGCCAGGCCTCGCTGCACAGCGCGAACCTCAGCCACGCGATCGTCACCGGCCCGAAGACCTCCTTCTCGGGAGCGAAGGTGAACGCGCGCACGTGCTGGCCGAAGGGGCTGACGCACGAGCAGCTCGACAAGCTGCTCAACGGGGTGGCAGTGGAGGGATACGTCGACGACAGGAGCGGGCGGACCCTCACGGTGCGGGAGGACCTGGCCGAGGACCACGTGTTCGGCGGGCAGCAGGCACCGGCGTGCGTCCTTTGGAAGCACGGCGAGCGCAACTACCCGGAATGGCAGTCCTGATGACGCCCCTCAGCCCGAGAACACCCCGAGCCCCGTTGTGGGGCCGTCCGCCGAGGCGGTGCCGTCCTCCTCGATGGATTCCACGTCCGGCATCGAGGCGAGGGACGCCAGCTGGTCCGGGGTGAGGCGGGCGGCGAAGCCGTTCAGGGCGTCGCGGTAGACGTGGAGCGGGCGGACGCCGTCGACCCGGCCCGCGACGTCGGCCGGGTCGAGGGAGCGGTCGACGGTGACGATGTACGTCGGCCAGTCGGCGGGGGCGACGGGCACCGCGCGGACTTCGCGCGTCCCGGGGCCGACGGGGGTGCCGACGGCGTGGCTGACGGCGGGCAGGGCGGCTACGGCGGCCAGGGCGGCGGCGAACGCCGCCGGGAGGGCACGCCCGAGGCTGGTGCGCATGGTGCGAGGCGATCACGCCCGGCCTGCGCCGGTCAACGACTCCCCGCGGCGCGGCGGCGGCCTCCGGGAGCACGCCCCGGAGTGCGCCCCGGGCCGGGCACCGGCCGTACGGGTGGATTCGCAGCTCGCCCCGGAACACCGGGGGCAGGGGCCTGACGGCGACACGGCCCGCCGCAGCCCTGGTGAATCGTTCCCCCGGCCCGCGTGCCCCCGCTCCCCCACCCCCGCCCGCGGCCCTCGGCCGAACGGAGCGGGCCGTTCAAGTCGGGCCCGCGCGACCACCGATGCAGGGAAGGGCCCCGCAGCCCCCGCCCCCGCCACCTCCGGCGGGCCCGGCGGGTCCGGCAGCGCGCCCCTCGCCCACGACGCCCCTCCGACGCCCGTCCGCCCGCCTCCCGTCCGCCGCGCCCCCTGGAGCCCTGCCCATGCGCCTGCTCGCGCCCTTGACGACCGCCGCTGCCGCCCTGCTCGCCCTGGCCCCCGCCCCGCTCGGCGGTGCGGCCGCCGCCGACACCCCCGAGCCCACCCCGGTCCCGCTGCACACCTCCGCGAACGCGATCCCCGGCCAGTACATCGTCACCCTCGACAAGGCCGCCGACCCGACCGCGGTCGCCGCGGTGGCGGGCGTGAAGCCGTCGTTCACGTACTCCAGGACGATGCGCGGGTTCGCCGCGCCCCTCACCGCCTCCCAGCTCAAGGCGATCCGGGTGCTGCCGGGCGTGACCTCGGTGGAGGAGGACGCGGCCCTGACGGCCCCGCCCGTCCCGGCGGTCGCCGCGCCCGCGCCCCGGGCCGTGGCCGGCTCCTGGGGACTGGACCGCATCGACCAGAAGCAGCTGCCGCTGGACGGCCAGTTCACCGTGCAGGGCAACGGCGCCGGCGTGACGGCGTACATCCTCGACACCGGCATCGACTTCGCGCACAGCGAGTTCGGCGGCCGCGCCAAGGCGGGCTTCGACGCCGTCGGCGACGGCCGGGGCGGCCTGGACTGCCACGGCCACGGCACGCACGTCGCGGGCACGGTCGGCGGCCGGACGTACGGGGTGGCCACCAAGGTGAACCTGGTCAGCGTCCGCGTCCTCGGCTGCGACGGCAGGGGCTCCTACTCCGGGATCATCGCGGCCCTCGACTGGGTCGCGGCGAACGCCAAGCAGCCCGCCGTCCTGAACGGCTCCCTGGGCGGCAGCCGCTCCACCGCCGTCAACGCCGCCGCCGACGCGCTCTTCGACGCAGGTGTCCTCCCCGTCTTCGCGGCCGGCAACGAGGCCCAGGACGCCTGCAACGTCTCCCCCGCCTCGGCGTCCCGCGCGGTGACGGTGGCGGCCACCGACCGGGGCGACCAGGAGACGGACTTCTCCAACTTCGGCCAGTGCGTCGCCCTCTACGCCCCCGGCCAGGACATCGTCTCCGCGCGCCTGTCCGGCGGCAGCGTGTCCATGGACGGCACCTCGATGGCCGCCCCGCACGTCACGGGCGTCGCCGCCCTCTACAAGGCGGCGCACCCCGACGAGACCCCGGACCAGGTGGCCGCCTTCCTGGAGCAGCAGTCGACGAAGGACATCCTGAACCGCCTCAGCTACAACACCCCGAACCGGCTCCTCAACACCGCCGACTACTGAGCGTCGCCGCAGGTGGCCCCCCCTGTGCCCCACCCCAGCACCCTGGGCGGGGTACACAGGGGGCCAGCACCCCCGAATGGCCGCCCGCACATCGAACGCGCACGCTGGAGGGATGGGAACCGAGACACCCGGCACGGCCACCGGCGCGCTGTCCGGGCTCCTGGAGAACCCCGTCATCGGGATGTCCCCGTGGATCATCTTCTCGCTCCTGGCGGGACCGGGGCGGTTCGAGTTGGCGGTCGCGATCTCCCTGGCGGCTGCCGTCGCCCTCGTCGTCCTGGGCCGCGTGGTCAACCGGGGCAGCTCCTGGAAGCTGCTGGAACTGGCCGACGTCGTCTTCTTCGGTGCGCTGACCGCCATCGGCGCCCTGGCGAGCGAGGGCACGCGCACCTGGCTGGAGACGTACGCGGGCGAGGTCGCGACCTTCACCCTCGCCGCGATCGCCTTCGGCTCGATGGCCGTGGGCATGCCGTTCACCCTGCAGTACGCCCGTGAACAGACCGACCCGTCCATCTGGCACAGCCGCACCTTCATCCGGACCAACTACATGATCACCGGGGCGTGGGGGCTCGCCTTCCTGGTGTCCGGCCTGGCCGGTCTCTTCGGTGACCTGGTCCTGCGCAGCCCGGACAACATGTGGACCCAGTGGATCATCCCGATCCTGGCGATCGTCGCCGCCCTCCGGTTCACCGCCTGGTACCCGGACGTCGTACGGGCCCGCGCCGCCCGCGAGGCGAGTGGACTCAGCCGCGAGCCGCCGAACGTGGCCTCGCTGATGCTGCCGGTGGCCGGCCTGCTGGTGCCGATCGGCATCGCCGTCCTCGTCTTCGACGGCGACCTGTGGTGGCTGGGCGTCGCCCTGATCGTCATCGGCGGCGTCCTGACGAAGACCCTCCACGCCCGAAGCGAAGCCCCCGCCACACCGTCACGATGAGTCGACGAGGACGGACGACACCGTCCCCGCCGAGCCCCGACGAACCCGATCAGCCGAAGAGAACGGACCGCAGCTTCAGCCGCTCCGACCCGTACCCGGTGTACGGACGCAGGGTGAACCGGTCGCCCTGGCAGTCGGGTTCGGTGAACACGGTCGCCGTGGAGTCGGTCCGGTTGCGCGGCGAGTGGGCGGGACTGCTGGAGCCCGGGTCGGCGACTTCCGGCAGGGTGAAGCACTCGCGGCTGACCGGGTTCTCCAGGACGCCGACCTGCGGGCGCCCGTCGAGCCCGGAGTAGACGTACGTGAACTGGCCCGTGGCGGCGACGGCGGACGTGGGGATCGTCAGGACAAGGGTCAGCGCACCGAACGCGGCGGCGGCAGCACTGCGAAGACGCATGGATGGGGTTCCCCTCACAAGGAGCAACAACGTGCAGGAACCACCTTTCCCGCACCCCGCACCGCAGGTCACTGCCGCCCGGCGCCGAATCGATCCGCCCTCCCCCGAACGGCCCACCAGGCGTCAACCCCGGTCGTACACCGTCACCGCGACACCCCTCTCAGTCAGCGCCTCCGTGACCATCGGCTCGACGCGGGACCACTTGCCGCCCGCCAGCCCGCAGCCGATCCGCGGCATGTGGACGGAGGCACCCAGCTCGACGGCGTGCCCGGCGAGGGCCGCCAGGCAGCGCTCCAGGGCGTCGTAGCGGATCGGAACGCCCGCGCTGCCGGTGCGTATGCCGCGCTGGCCGACCATGTTGGCGACCCAGGTGTCGTCCTTGACCCGGACGAGCCGGACCGCACCCAGCCCGAAGTCGTTCCCGGCCCGGCCGCGGTGCCAGGCCCGGTAGTCCGCCTCGGGCTCCGACCACCGCTTCGACAGGGCCAGGACGAATCCCTTGCCCCAGCCGCCGATGTCGTTGCAGACGTGCGCGATGATCTTCGGCCCCTTGGCCTGCGGACTCGTCGCGTCCCCGGCAATGATCCTCAGCGCTGTCATCACCCCACCGTAAACGGGACCGCCGACAACGCCACGCCTATCTGAACCGGTCCCCCGCGAACCGCTTCAGGGCCGCGTCCACCCGCTGCCGCGGCAGCGGCAGGAACTGGCCCTTCGCGTCCAGCAGGTGGATGTTCATCTCCCCGCCGGACCGCGCCACGTAGAACCGCCACACGCGCCGGTACCGCGAGGCCGCTCCCTCCCCCAGCCAGACGACCAGCTGGTGCCGGACGGGGTCGCGCATCTTCGTGTTCCTGCGGGTCACCAGGTGGACGTCCTCCCACGGAACGTCCAGGCTACGGCCACGCACCCGCAGGGTGAGGGCCTGCCGGTCCAGGACCAGGGAGAACCGGTCCCGGACGAGGAACGGCACCGGGAAAGCGGCGAGGAAGCCCGAATAGAGCAGGAGCAGGAACCGAAGACCACCCTGCGTCGGCGGAAGGCTACGGGAGAGAACGAGCGCCACGGCCACGGACGCCACCCCGACGGCCAGCGTGCGCCAGCCCGGCACACTGCCCTCGAACCGCGCCCCGTCCTCGTCGTCGCGGGCGATGCCGTGCTCGGGTCGCACATGGCGATCCCACACGTGCGGGGCGAAGCGCTCCAGTGCCGCCTCCACCTCGGCCCGCCGGGCCCCGAGGGAGAACAAGTCGCACACGATCACCCCGCCCAGACGCGGGACCCGCCACGGCGGGCCCCACCGTGCGGCCCGCTCGTCCGTGCCCGCGTCGAGCGGGCGCACGAACAGGGCCCCGTTGGACGCGTTGCCGCGCCGCCACGACACGACGCCCACCTGGGCGACGGCGCTCCACGGCCAGCGGGCCGTACGGCCCCGATGCACGTAGGTCACGCCCTCCGCGTCCAGCGTGAGGGCCCCCGGGAAGCAGAGGCAGAACGCCGGCGGAACCACCGGAACGCACAGGAGCAGGGTCCACACCACCAGGAGCACCCCGTCGAGCACGCCCGAACGATGGGACGGCCCGGTCAGGGCCAGCACCGCCGGTGTCGCGGCGACACCGGCGAGCAGGAGCGCCGACACGGCGAGCCGGGCCCGTCGCGTGGTGCGGTGGAACCCCTGGACGGGAGCGCGGCGCGATGGCCGCCGGGCCGCGTACGGCGGTGGGCGCTCGGTGTCCCGGGCCGGCTTCCACACCGGTCCGCCGAACCGCTCCAGCACCTTGCCGATCTGCTCCGGCGTGCAGTCGAGCCGGGAGACATCGGCGGCGATCACCCCGCCGAGCCGCCGTGAGACCCAGGCACGCCCGAGGAACAGGTAGCTGCGCCTCGGGGTGTCGGGCAGCAGGTCCAGTACGAGGTAGAACGTGCCACGGGTGCGGGAGAACGGGCGCGGGCACCAGGCCAGCCGGGCTTCGGAGATCCGGTGCCACGCGTACCGGTAGCGGCGGCGGGGTTGACCGGGTTTCCCGCGGACGAGTACGACTTCGTCGGCGGAGGCCTCCAACCCGTACGGCTCCGTGAAGCGCCGGGAGCCCAGCCAACCGACCAGCGCGGCAGAGGCCACGGAGGACAGGAAGACGGCGTCGGGAACCCTCGCGTACACCTCGTCCATCGACTGCCCGTTCCGGTCCGCCCGCGACAGCTCCGCCGCGAAGGTGGTGACGTCTCCGTAGGCGACGAGGCTCCAGAAGACGAGGAGCGCGCCCAACAGGCCGTACAGCAGCAGCATCATCCGCCCACCGTGCTGTCGGCGGACGTACCGCACGGCCGGCTGCTCGGCGTCCGGGTCGGGATCCGGGTCCTGCTCGGGCGTGACCGCCCGCTCCGGCTTCGCCAGGACGGGCCGGTAGGCCGGGTTGTGGGCCACGCCGAGGCTGCCCGCGGTGTTGAGGTCGCTCTTCTGCGGCTCGGGCAGGCCCCGCCCGACGAGCCGGCCGCGGGCCTGCTCGTACAGGGTGTTGAGGTCGATCAGGGCCGGACCACCCGCCACCCCCTGTTCCAGGACGCGGAGCAGCTCCCCCGTGAAGACGGTGTTCCGTTCGCCCGGCTCGGCCCTGGCCGTGGCGTGGGCGGCGGCCAGCAGGCAGATGCCCTCGACCTTGGCGTGGGCGGCGAGGTCCGCGCCGCCGCTCATGGCGTTGGCGGCGAGCCCGCTGTAGCAGCAGTCGAGGACCACCACCCGCCGCAGGGACGGGGCCTTCAGGACGGCCGGGCGCAGGTGCCGGTACTCGATCCCGGTGTACGCGTACCCGGTCCGGGCGCTCGGAAGCCCGAGGTACAGCTCATCGGTGTCGGGATCGACCAGGCCGTGGCCGGCGAAGTACACGAGCAGCGTGTCGGTGGCCTGCGCCGCGGCCGCGCGGATGGCGTCGAGCACCTCCTCCTGGCTGGACGGCTCGGCCATCACGGTGCAGTGGGCCTCGGGCAGGTTCCAGGACGTGCGGCTCGTCAGCAGCGTCCGCAGGTCGGCGAGGTTGCGCTCGACGTGCGGCAGCTCCGGCAGGCTGCGGTACCGGCCGACGCCGACGAGCACGGCGCGGGAGGCGCCCGGATCGGGCAGCGGCATGGCCCGCCCTACGCCCCCTGCCCATCCAGCACGCCGCAGGCGCCCGTCCCGCCTGCTCCGGCCTCCCCGTCGGACGGCCCGGCAGGACGGTCCGGCACGTCGTCCGTCGGGGCGGGCCGGGCGTCCAGCACGGCGACGGCCCGGCGCATCTGCTCTTCGTCGGCACCGGCGAGAACGATCTCCAGGTCGCCGCGCCGGACCGTGACCGCCGGCGGGTCGGGGCGCGTCGCCCGCCAGGCCGCGATGGCCACCCCGAGCGAAGCAGCGGACCAGCCGCTGCCGACGATCAGGGTCACCACGTCCAGGACGTCGCCCATGTCCCCGGGCCGGGGCTCCCGCCCGGCCCATCCGACGTGAGCGGTCCGGCGCACGTCAGGATCGCGGGAGAGCCACTTGTAGAGGGATCGCAACTGGGATCGGTCGCCGTGGACCTGCAGATCGACGCGCATGGAGCCCCTTCACCCGCCCAGCAGTCGTGCACCGGATGCCCAGATCCCTCATCCTGGCACCGCGGACCGGGCCGGGTCCGGGGAACGGCCACATCGACGGGCACCACCGGCACCAGAGGCACCGCCCGTCCGAATCCCCGGTCAGAGGTACTCGCGGGCGAACTCCACCGCCCACTCCACGGCCGCTATCGGGACGCTGCCGGAAGCCGGGTCGATGGCGAGGCGGGCGTCCTCCCAGCCGCGGTCGTGCTCCCGGTAGATCGCGAAGTGCCCGTCGTGGCCGCTCCCGCCACCGTGCGGGTGGACCTGGAACTCGATCGCCCGATCGTCGCCGTCCGTGCCCACCGTCGTGATCGTCATGTCGCCGACTGCGAAATCCACCGCTCCGCCCCTCCGCCTCTCCGCTTTCCGCTTTCCGCCCCTCCGCCCCCGAGACCAGCCTCTGCCACCACGCCCCCGCCCCGCATGAGCGCCCGTACTCAGGTCACGTACTCAGGCAGCGCAGACAACCGCACGCAGCGCAGGCAGCCCGGCCAACGCCCCCGACTCAGCCCACCCGGCGCCACGTGACGAGCACAACATCACACCCGTCCCCCTTCCCCGCCCGCACCCCCTTCCGCCGATTCCGCAGGCCGATCCGCCCCCCGTCCGCCGTTTCCAAGGAGGGACCGCACCGGCACCCACCCATCCACGAAATCCGGACATTTCTGCCACGGCTTCGTGACATCAATTCCGCCGCCACCCGCCCCCCGGGCCCTTAAGCTCCTGTTATGCAGGTGATCCAGTCAACGAAGCTCGCCAATGTCTGCTACGAGATCCGCGGCCCCGTCCTCGAAGAGGCGATGCGGCTCGAAGCAGCAGGTCATCGCATCCTCAAGCTCAACACCGGCAACCCCGCGGCCTTCGGCTTCGAGTGCCCGCCGGAGATCCTTGAGGACATGCTCCGCAACCTGGGCAGCGCCCACGGCTACGGGGACGCGAAGGGGCTGCTCTCCGCGCGCCGCGCGGTGATGCAGCACTACCAGACCAAGGGCATCGAGCTGGACGTCGAGGACATCTACCTCGGCAACGGCGTCTCCGAGCTGATCCAGATGGCCATGCAGGCGCTGCTCGACGACGGCGACGAGGTGCTCGTCCCGGCCCCGGACTACCCGCTGTGGACCGCCTCCGTGTCGCTGGCCGGCGGCACCGCGGTGCACTACCGCTGCGACGAGCAGTCCGACTGGATGCCGGACCTGGCCGACATCGAGCGCAAGGTCACCGACCGCACCCGTGCGATCGTCATCATCAACCCGAACAACCCGACCGGCGCCGTCTACGACGACGAGATGCTGCGGGGCCTCACCGACATCGCGCGCCGCCACAACCTGATCGTCTGCTCGGACGAGATCTACGACCGGATCCTCTACGACGGCGCCACGCACACCAACACCGCCGCGATCGCCCCCGACCTGCTGACCCTCACCTTCAACGGGCTCTCCAAGAACTACCGCGTCGCCGGCTACCGCGCCGGCTGGATGGCGGTGTGCGGCCCGAAGGAGCACGCCTCGTCGTACATCGAGGGCCTGACCATCCTGGCCAACATGCGACTGTGCGCGAACATGCCCTCGCAGCACGCCGTGGCGACGGCCCTGGGCGGGCGGCAGTCCATCGAGGACCTGGTGCTGCCCGGCGGGCGGCTGCTGGAGCAGCGGGACACCGCGTACGACCTGCTCACCCAGATCCCGGGCATCACCTGTGTGAAGCCGAAGGGTGCGCTGTACCTGTTCCCGAAGCTCGACCCGGCCGTCTACAAGATCAAGGACGACCGGCAGATGGTCCTGGACCTGCTGCGGGCCGAGAAGATCATGGTGGTGCACGGTACGGGCTTCAACTGGACCGAGCCGGACCACTTCCGCATCGTGACCCTGCCGAACGCGACGGACCTCGCCGACGCCGTGACCCGGATCGGAAACTTCCTGGACGGTTACGGCCAGCCGTAACCAAGGCACGACGGCCGGCGGCGGCACGACAGCCGAAAACCCGTGGCACCCGGCCCGGAGCCTGCGCGGCCCCGGACCGGGGCCGGTCAGGGGCGCCCGGCCAGGTCCCGGGAGGCCGCGTCCGGGTCGAGGGCGGCGGCGTGCGCGTCCATCCGCTCGGCGGCGAGGATCGCGACGGTGGTGTCGGCGCGGGACGCGGCCACGACGAGCGCCCGGCCGGCGATGTCGTGGGCGCGCTGGTGCAGGGCGGCGGGGTCCGCCTCCTGCGCCCGGGGCGCGCGGACGGGCTCGCTGCCGCGCAGGCGCGTGACCTGGGCGGCGATACGGGCGCCCGCGCTGTCGAGGCCCAGCTGATCGGTGACGGCGAGCAGGGCGGAGAGGTGGCCGGCGAGCTGGTGGTCCAGCGCTTCGGCACGGGTGCTGTGCGGATAGCTACCACGGTCGTCGTGACTGCCGGCATGACTGCCGGCGTGGTGGCCGCCCACACGGTGGACGGCCGGCTTGGTCCGGATCGGCTCGTACATGAGGTGGCCTCCTGCGGGTCAGGAGACCATCCTACATTGGATTCATTCTAAAATTGAGTTCGATCCTGAAGAGGTGCGAACTCTGTCAACTGCGTGAACTCCGCCCCCGCCACCCCGCACCACGGCACCGCCGCCGCCGGCCACACCGGGCCGACCGCCTCCCCGCGCTCCACCGCACCCGGGGCCACCCCGGGCACCTTCACCAGCGCCTGGGCCGCGCGCCCGCCCGGCACCGGCTCGGCCTGCTCGCGGAACTCGACCGTGATGACGTACGCGCCGACGCCCTCCGGCCGGCCCGCCGCCTCCACGGACGCCACCACGCGCCGGCTCACCGCGTCGACCCGGCACCCCGTGACCCGTACGTCCGACACGGCCGCCCGCGGCGGCGCGCCGCCCGCGCCGTCGCCGGCCCACACGTACAGGCCCAGCGGGGCGAACACCAGCAGGGCGGCCAGCGCCGACAGGCCGACGACCCAACCCTGCCACTGCAACGTGCTCCTGCTCCTGCTCTCGCTCTCGCTCGCGCTCTCGCCATTGCTCCCGCTCGCGCTCACGGCCATGCCACGATCCTGGCGGCCCGCCGCCCCCACTGCCAGCACCCACGGATTCATACGGCATTTCGAAGTGGGACCGCCCGGTAACCCGGCGTTCACCCAACGCGTCGCGGAATGTGGGTTTCCGTGAGCAGGCTGCACCCGTGAGACGCATTCTGGCAATCGTGCTGGGTGTCCTCCTCCTCGGCGGCGTTGCACTCGTCGTCGTCCTCGACGGAGGCTCCCAACCCACGGCAACGAAGACCGTGGAAGGCGTCATCGGGTCGGAGAAGGCCGAGTTCTTCCGCGACCCCGACGTCGTCAAGGCCCTGAAGAACAAGGGCTACACCGTCAGGACCGAGACGTCCGGATCCTGGGCCATGGACCGGCTCCAGCTGAGCAAGTACGACTTCGCGTTCCCCTCCAGCAGCGAGCCCGCCCCGGAGATCGAGACGGCGGCCGGCATCAAGGGGGCCCAGACCGCGCGGCCGTTCTTCTCGCCGCTCGTCGTCATCGCCCGATCCAACGCGGCCAAGGTACTGGCCGACAACGGCCTGGCGAGGATGACCGGCAGGAACTCCGGCACGCTCCTGATGGGGCCGTACCTGAAGGCCGCCGGGGAGGACCGGACCTGGCAGCAGCTGCCCGGCTCGGCCGCCCACCCCGAACTGACCGGCACCGTGTTCATCAAGACCACCGACCCGGCGACCTCCAACTCCGGCGCGCTGTTCCTCGCCGCCACCTCCAACGCCGCCAACGACAACAAGGTCGTCGCCGACGACGCGGGCATCGAGCGGACGGCCCCGCTGCTGCGGAAGCTGATCTCCGTCCAGGGCGCCCTGGAGCCGAGCACCGACGACCCCTTCCGCTCCTTCATCAGCGGCAGCGGCGAACCGCTCATCCTCGCCTACGAGGCCCAGGTCGCCGCCCTGGTCCAGCAGAAGCAGGCCCCCGCCGACATGGTCGTCCTCTACCCGGACACCACCGTCAACTCCCCGCACACCTTCATCCCGATCAACGACAAGGCCCGCGAGCTCGGCACCCTCCTGGCCACCGACCCCGAGTTGCGCAAGCTGGCCGTCCGGCACGGCTTCCGGCCGCAGGACGGCGTGCCCGAGTTCACCGCCGCGACCGCCGCGCACGGGGCGTACCTCAACCCGGAGCTGACCGGCATCCGCCAGGTCGGCGCACCCACCGTCAAGATCCTCATGGCGCTGGCCGAGCGCGCCAAGGGCTAGGGGGACCCGCACATGACGCTTTCACCTCCGGAGGACGGCCCGCTCGTCCTCACCGCGCCCGAGCCTGTGCCCGCCGTCCGGCGGGAGCAGGCCTCCGGCCTCGTCCCGCTCGACGACGCCGTCCGCGCCGAAGTGGCCCGCCGGGCCGCGGAGTACGCCGGCTCGCTCACCGGGATCGACCCGCGCTCCCCCGGGTTCGCCGCCCGGATCGGCGAGGTCACCGGGCTCGGCGCGGCCGACATGCGCACCGCCGACCGGCAGTCCAACCGGATGCTGGAGCGGGCCGTGCGCGCGCTCGGCTCCGAGGGCGGCGACGCCCAGGGGCGGGTGGCGGGCTCGCTGGTCGAGCTGCGCCGCACCGTCGAGGACCTCGACCCGCGGGACACGCCGGGCCGGGGGGCGCGCCGGCTGCTGGCCAAGCTGCCCGGCGGCAACCGGTTCCGCGACCACGTCGCGAAGTACGCGTCCGCGCAGGCCACCCTCGACAAGATCGTCGGTGCGCTGCGCAGCGGCCAGGACGAGCTGCGCCGGGACAACGCGGCGCTGCACACCGAGCGGGCCCGGCTGTGGGAGACCATGGGCCGGCTCCAGGAGTACGCGCTGCTGACCGAGGCCCTCGACGGGGCCGTCGAGCAGCGGATCGTGGAGGCCTCGTACGCCGATCCGGAGACGGCCGACGCGCTCCGCGCGGACGTGCTGTTCCCCGTCCGGCAGAAACACCAGGACCTGCTGACGCAGCTGGCCGTGTGCGCGCAGGGCTACTTGGCGATGGACGTGGTCCGGCGCAGCAACGAGGAGCTGATCAAGGGGGTGGACCGGGCGGCGACGACCACCGTGGCCGCCCTGCGGATCGCCGTGATGCTCGCCTCGGCCCTGGACAACCAGCGCAGGGTGACCGAGCAGGTGGGCGCCCTGCGGTCGACGACCGAGGACCTGATCCGCGGCAACGCCGAGATGCTGGCCACGCAGAGCGGGGAGGTCCAGCGGATCGCGGCCGACCCGGCCGTGGGCGCCGAGACCCTGCGGGCCGCGTTCGCTCAGATCTACACGACGCTCGACGCCATCGACACCTTCAAGGTGCAGGCCGCCGAGACCATGGCCGCCACCGTCGACGCCCTGAGCGGGGAGCTGCAGACCGCCTCCTCCTACCTGGCGCGGACGCGGGCGGCGGACGCCGCCGAGGGGGGCGCGCTGTGAACGGCATCAGAACGACGACCGGCCGGCTCCGGCGGTGGCCCGCCGCGGCCCTCGTCCTCGCGGTCCTGGCCGCCGGTACGGCGGGCTGCACCGCCGACGGGTCCGCCGAACCGGGGAAGAGCGTCTACAAGGACGGCACGCTGCGGGTGCTCGCCTCCAGCGAGCTCGCCGACATGGAGCCGGTGCTGAAGGCCGCGAAGCAGGCCACCGGCGTCAGCGTCGAGATGACCTGGTCGGGCACCCTGGACGCGGCCGAGGAGGTCGCCTCCGGCAAGGCCGACGGCAAGTACGACGCGATCTGGCTGTCTTCCAACGACTACCTGCGGCTGCGCCCCGAGGCGGCCGTGAAGATCGGCAGCGAGACCCCGGTGATGTCCTCGCCCGTCGCGCTCGGCGTGAAGGCGGACGTGCTGGCCCGGCTCGGCTGGAAGCCGGAGGAGGTCACCTGGTCGGCGGTGCACGAGGCGGTGGCCGCGGGCAAGCTGACGTACGGGATGACCGACCCGGTTCGCTCCAACTCGGGTTTCTCGGCGCTGGTTTCGGTGGCGTCCGGGCTGTCGGGGGCGCAGGCGGCGCTGACCGACGCGGACGTGAAGACGGCGCAGCCCAAGCTGAAGCAGTTCTTCTCCGGGCAGAAGCTGACGTCCGGCTCCTCCGGCTGGCTGGCGACGGCGTACGCCAAGCGCGGGGACGTGGACGCGCTCGTCAACTACGAGTCGGTGCTGCTGGCGGTGGACCGGGACGCGAAGTCGGGCCTGACGGTGGTCCGGCCGCGCGACGGGGTCGTCACCGCGCACTACCCGCTGACCCTGCTGACCTCGGCGCCGGCCGGGGCCCGTGAGTCGGGGCGGTCCCTGACCGACTGGCTGCGCGGCGCCGAGGCACAGAAGATGATCACGGAGAGGACGTTCCGGCGGCCGGTGGCGGCCGGGGCGGCTCCGGCGGCCGGGCTGAACCCGGAGAAGCGGCGCGAGCTGCCGTTCCCGGGGAGCCGGCAGGTCGCCGACGGGCTGCTGGCCTCGTACGAGAACGAACTGCGCCGGCCCTCGCGGACGGTGTACGTGCTGGACACCTCCGGTTCGATGGCGGAGGAGAACCGCATCGGGCGGTTGCGGGACGCACTCACCCAGCTGACGGGGACCGGGGACTCGGGTCCCGGGCAGCGGTTCCGGGACCGCGAGGAGGTGACGCTGCTGCCCTTCGGCGACAAGGTGAAGCAGGTCCTCACCCACGTCGTGGAGCCGGGCAACCCGGGTCCGGCGCTGGACGGGATCCGCAAGGACGCGGGCGCGCTGCGGCCCGAGGGGGGCACGGCGGTGTACGCGAGCCTGCGGGCGGCGTACGAGCACCTGGGCAAGGGGAACACGGACGCGTTCACCTCGATCGTGTTGATGACCGACGGGCAGAGCGGGGACAGGGCGAAGGACTTCGAGTCCTTCCACGCGGCCCTGCCGGAGGCGCAGCGGCACACCCCCGTCTTCGCGGTGCTGTTCGGGGACTCCGACCGCAAGGAGCTCACCCGGATCACCGAGGTGACCGGTGGGCGCCTCTTCGACGCGACCGCCGGCAACGACTCCCTGCGCGGGGCCTTCGAGGAGATCCGTGGCTACCAGTAGGACGGCCGGAGGGGCCTTGCGCTACCTGGAGTCGAAGAAGAACCTGGCCGGCTCCGCGTGCGGGGTGGCGGGCGTGGTGCTCACCCTCACGGGGGCGGCCGGCGCGTACTGGCCGGTGGTGGTGGCCGGGCTGTACGGGGCGGGGGCACTGGTCGCCCCGCCCGAGCGGCCGGCCCCGCCCCCGCCGGCGGGGCTCACCGAGCAGTTGAACGGGGTGCGCGAGCAGTTCGGGCGGCTGCGGGAGTACCTGGCCGAGGTGGAGCTGCCGGAGCCGGCCGGGGGGCGGCTCGCCGAGCTGGTCGAGCTGTACGGGGCGCTGCTGGAGCCGGGCTGGGTGGCGGACGTGCTGGCCGGGGAACCGGAGCTGGTGCACGCGCTGTCGCGGGCGATCGAGGTGGACGTGCCGGAGTGCGTGGACACCTTCAACCGGACCCGGTGGTGGACCCGGCTCACCCCGGGCGGGGAGTCTCCGGAGCGGCACCTGGAGCGGCAGCTGGAGCTGCTGCACGAGGAGGCGGAGCGGGTGGCGGCGGACCTGCGCGAGACGGAGGCCCGCCGCCAGCACACGCACACGGCCTACCTGGAGGAGCGCGGACGCTCCTGACAGGCAGGCCGTGGCTGCGGTGGGAACCGCTTGGTCGGGGGCTCCCACTACGGTGGGAAACCGCTTGGTCGGGGGCTCCCACATCTTCGGGCCCTGGCAGGCAGGGCGGCCCTGGCGTGCAGGGCGGTCGTACGTCAGCCCAGGCGCTCGACCAGGGCGTGGTACTGGTCCCACAGCTCCTTCGGCGTGTGCTCGCCGTAGGTGTTGAGGTGCTCGGGGACGAGGGCGGCCTCTTCGCGCCAGACCTTCTTGTCGACGGTCAGGAGGAACTCGAGGTCCTCGTCGGCGATGTCGAGGCCGTCGAGGTCGAGGGACTCCTTGGTCGGCAGGATGCCGATGGGGGTCTCGACGCCCTCGGCGGTGCCGTCGAGGCGGCCGACGATCCACTTCAGGACGCGGCTGTTCTCGCCGAAGCCGGGCCACACGAACTTGCCCGCGTCGTTCTTGCGGAACCAGTTCACGTAGTAGATCTTCGGGAGCTTCGCGGCGTCGGCGTTGCCCCCGACCTTGATCCAGTGGGCCATGTAGTCGCCCATGTTGTAGCCGCAGAACGGCAGCATGGCGAACGGGTCGCGGCGCAGCTCGCCGACCTTGCCCTCGGCGGCGGCGGTCTTCTCGGAGGCGATGTTCGAGCCGATGAACACGCCGTGGTTCCAGTCGAAGGACTCGGTGACCAGCGGGACGGCGGAGGCGCGGCGGCCGCCGAAGAGGATCGCGGAGATCGGGACGCCCTTGGGGTCCTCCCACTCGGGGGCGATCGTCGGGCACTGGGCGGCCGGGACGGCGAAGCGGGCGTTCGGGTGGGCCGCCGGGGTCCCCGACTCCGGGGTCCAGGGGTTGCCCTTCCAGTCGATCAGCTCGGCCGGGGTCTCCTCGGTCATGCCCTCCCACCAGACGTCGCCGCCGTCCGGGGTGAGCGCGACGTTGGTGAAGACGGTGTTGGCGTACATCGTCTTCATGGCGTTGGCGTTGGTGTGCGCGCCGGTGCCGGGGGCGACGCCGAAGAAGCCGGCCTCGGGGTTGATCGCGTAGAGGCGGCCGTCCTCGCCGAAGCGCATCCAGGCGATGTCGTCGCCGATGGTCTCGACCGTCCAGCCGGGGATGGTCGGCTCCAGCATGGCGAGGTTGGTCTTGCCGCAGGCGGACGGGAAGGCGGCGGCGACGTACTTGCTCTCGCCCTCGCCGGCCGGCGGGGTGAGCTTGAGGATCAGCATGTGCTCGGCGAGCCAGCCCTCGTCGCGGGCCATGACGGACGCGATGCGCAGGGCGTAGCACTTCTTGCCGAGGAGGGCGTTGCCGCCGTAGCCCGAGCCGAAGGACCAGATCTCGCGGGTCTCCGGGAAGTGCGAGATGTACTTGGTGGTGTTGCACGGCCACGGCACGTCGGCCTCGCCCTCGGCGAGCGGGGCGCCGAGGGTGTGCACGGCCTTGACGAAGAACCCGTCGGCGCCGAGCTCGTCGAGGACGGCCTTGCCCATGCGGGTCATGGTGCGCATGGCGACCGCGACGTAGGCGGAGTCGGTGATCTCGACGCCGATCGCGGAGAGCTCGGAGCCCAGGGGGCCCATGCAGAACGGGACGACGTACATCGTCCGGCCCTTCATCGCGCCGCGGAAGATGCCCTTCTCGCCGGCGAAGACGTCCTTCATCTCCGCCGGGGCCATCCAGTGGTTGGTCGGGCCCGCGTCCTCTTCCTTCTCGGAGCAGATGAAGGTCCGGTCCTCGACGCGCGCGACGTCGGACGGGTCGGAGGCGGCGTAGTACGAGTTCGGGCGCTTGCTCTCGTCGAGCTTCTTGAAGGTGCCCTTGGCCACGAGCTCCCCGCACAGGCGCTCGTACTCGGCCTCGGAACCGTCACACCAGACGACACGGTCAGGCTCGGTGATCGCCGCGATCTCGTCGACCCAGGCGATCAGGTCCTTGTGGTTCGTCGGGACGGAAGTGGGAGCCGCGTTGTCGCGCGCCACGATTGCTCCTTGTTGAGGGGTTTGTTTGGTGTATGCCCCGTGGGGGCTGCGACCCGGACGCTTCGCGCTCCGCTCATCCGGTGCCGACCGCACTCATCTGATCATCCGGTGCATGTGCGCATATGTCCAGAGGGCCTCTCACGTGAGCATCGCCACTCCCGTCAATCTTCCGTAAAGCAGACCGCCGGAAACCTACGGACCCGTAGGTAGCATGACGACCATGACTTCTGACGCCGTAGTCGCGCCGGAGGCCGCCGCCGGGCCGGCCGCCACAGCAGCACCGGAGGCCAAGCCGCTCATGCGCGGCTGGCTGCACGCCGGGATGTTCCCCGCCGTGGTCGTCGCGGGCCTGGCACTGATGGCCTTCACGGACTCGGCCGAGGCACGGATCGCCTGCGGGGTCTACATCCTCACGGCCTGCCTGCTGTTCGGAGTCAGCGCCGTGTACCACCGCGGCACCTGGGGCCCGCGGGGCGAGGCCGTCCTGCGCCGCCTCGACCACGCCAACATCTTCCTGATCATCGCGGGGACGTACACCCCGCTGACCGTGATCCTCCTCCCGCCCTCCACCGGGCGGACCCTGCTGTGGGCGGTGTGGCTCGCGGCCGCCGCCGGGATCGCCTTCCGGGTCTTCTGGGTCGGTGCCCCGCGCTGGCTCTACACCCCCTGCTACATAGCGATGGGCTGGGCGGCGGTCTTCTTCCTGCCCGACTTCCTGCGCACCGGCGGCATCGCCGTCCTCGTCCTGGTGGTCGTCGGCGGGCTGCTGTACAGCGCGGGAGGGGTCATCTACGGGATCAAGCGCCCCAACCCCTCCCCGCGCTTCTTCGGCTTCCACGAGGTCTTCCACTCGCTGACGCTCGCGGCGTTCATCGCGCACTACGTCGGCATCTCGCTCGCCGCCTACCGGCACTGACCGCGCCGCCGGCCGGCCCGGCCCGGCCCCGTGGCGTTGGGCCGGGGCCGTCGCGGTCGGGCCGGGGCCGACCGCGACGGAGCAGCCGGGCCGGGCCTCCGCGCCCGTCAGGTGCGCGGAGTCGCCGTCCCCACCTGCTCCCCCAGCTCCTGCGGATCCGTCGTCGGCCGCGCACAGACGAAGTGGCGGCACACGTAGGCCGTGGGGCGGTCGTCCACGAGAGCGCGTTCCGCCAGGAGGGGGAACTCGCCCCCGCTGCCGTCCGCGGCCCGCGGCATCCCTGCCGCCACCACCGCCCCGGGAGCCGTCCCCAGCAACGCCGTCCGGTGCAGCTCGGCCCGCGCCGGATCGTCGGGGTGGCCCACCACGGCCACCTCGCGCGGCCCGTCCAGCAGCGCCTCGGCGACCGCCAGCCCGTGCCCGATGAACCGCGGCACCCGCGGACCCAGCGCGTGCACCACGCCGAGCGCCCGCTCGGCGGCGGTGCGGTGCGCCTGCGAGCCGGTGTGCGCGGCGTACGACAGCAGCGCGCCGGCCGCGGCCGTCCAGCCGGACGGGGTCGCCGTGTCGGTCGGGTCCTGGGGGCGCCGGATCAGCTGCTCGGCGTCGTGCGCGGTGTCGTAGAGACTGCCGTCCTCGGCGGTGAACAGGTCCAGCACCAGGTCGAGCAGGATCCCGGCGAACTCCAGCCAGACCCCCTCACCGGTCACGGCCGCCAGCGCGAGGAAGCCCTCGGCGACGTCGCCGTAGTCCTCCAGCACCCCGGCGTTGCCACCGGCCCGCCCGTCCTTGCTGGTGCGGACGAGGCGCGGGGCCCGGCCGGCCGACGCCTCGAAGTGGACCCGTACCAGCAGGTCGGCGGCCTCGGTGGCCCGCTCGACCAGGTCCGGCCGGTCGAAGTAGGCGCCGCATTCGGCGAGGGCGGCGACGGCCAGGCCGTTCCACGCCGCGACCACCTTGTCGTCCCGGCCGGGCGCGGGCCGCCCGCCGCGCGCCGCGAGCAGCCGCTCCCGCACGGCGGCGATCCGGGCGGCGTCCACGACCGGCCCGTCCTGCGGCAGTTGCAGCACCGACCGGCCGTGCTCGAAGGTCCCCTCCTCCGTCACCCCGAAGTACGCCGCCGCCAGCGCCCCGTCCTCCGCGCCGAGCACCACGGCCAACTGCTCCGGCGTCCAGGCGTAGTACGCGCCCTCGGCCGGCTTGCCGGTGTCCGGGTCCTCGCTGTCGGCGTCGAGCGCCGAGGCGAACCCGCCCTCGGGCGTACGCAGTTCACGCACCATGAAGTCGGCCGTCTCCACCGCCACCCGCCGCGCCAGGTCGGACCCGGTGGCCCGCCACAGGTGCGCGTACACCCGGCACAGCAGGGCGTTGTCGTAGAGCATCTTCTCGAAGTGCGGGACCACCCACTCGCGGTCCACGGAGTAGCGGGCGAAGCCGCCGCCGAGCTGGTCGTAGATGCCGCCGCGGGCCATCGCCTCGCAGGTGTCCGCGGCCATCTGCAGCGCCCCCTCGGCGCCGGTGCGGGCGTGGTGGCGCAGCAGGAACTCCAGCACCATCGACGGCGGGAACTTCGGCGCGCCGCCGAAGCCGCCGCGCACCGCGTCGTACTCGCGGGTCAGGCCGAGCAGCGCCTGCGCCTGCTCCTCCGGGCCAGGGGCGCCGGCCCGGCCGTAGTCCAGCTGCCGGCCGGCCAGGTCGCGCACGATCCGCTGCGCGACGTCGGCGACCTCCTCGCGCCGCCCGGCCCAGGCCGTCTGCACCCCTTCCAGCACCTGCAGGAAGGAGGGCATGCCGTGCCGGGGCTCCGGCGGGAAGTAGGTGCCGAAGTAGAAGGGCTCGGCGTCGGGGGTGAGGAACACGGTCATGGGCCAGCCGCCCTGCCCGGTGGCGGCCTGCACGGCCTCCATGTAGACGGCGTCGACGTCGGGCCGCTCCTCGCGGTCCACCTTGATGCTGACGAAGTGCTCGTTCAGGTACGCGGCGGAGAGCTCGTCCTCGAAGGACTCGTGCGCCATGACGTGGCACCAGTGGCACGCGGAGTATCCGACCGACAGCAGAACGGGTACATTGCGCCGTTTCGCTTCCTCGAACGCCTCCGGTCCCCACGGCCACCAGTCGACCGGATTGTCAGCGTGCTGAAGCAGATAAGGCGAGGTCACACCAGCTAGCCGGTTCATGAGACCCAGCCTCTCACGGCGACCCGACCCTGCCGGTTCGGCCCGCAAGCCCCCGCCCTACTTGGCCGATTTGCACTCATGCGCCATCACGTGGTGGATGCGGATCGCCCCATTTGCACCCCGGTCGCTCCTGCGGACGACGGGGGTTCCGCCCCGATCCAAAGCCGGTGCCCGGCTGGACGCGGGCAGTACGCTGAGTCGAGCAGCACCGCACCCGCGAAGGAGGTACTTCATGACCGCCGAGATGGTGGCGCCCGCGTGGATGCATACGCAGATCAGCGCGGAGCAGTACGACTCCTGGTCCGAGGAGCAGTGCGCCGGCATCGAGATCGTGGACGGGATGGTCGTCGTGAGCCCGAGCGCCTCGAAGCGGCACAACAGGCTGGCTCGACTCCTGGCAAATGCCCTTGACGCAGCCGCAGGCCCGGACTGGAACGCCGACACGGACTTCGACGTCCGCCTTCAGGACGTTCCGCTCACCAACCGCCGTCCGGACGTCATCGTCTACCGGGCGGAGACCATCGACCTCACGCCTACTCGTCCCGAGCACGTCCTCCTGGTCGTCGAGGTCGTGTCGCCCGGCTCGGAGACCACCGACCGGATCGTGAAGGTGGACCAGTACGCCAAGGCCGGCATCGCCTTCTACTGGCGGGTCGAGCAGGCCGCGACCGGCGTCCCGATCGTCTACACGTACGTCCTCGACCCTGCCACCAGGGCTTACAGGGACGGCGAGATGTTCACCGGCACAGTGAAAGCCACCGCACCTTTCTCCATCACGGTCGACCTTGGGGTCATGTAAGAAACGGAGAAGTCACCGTGCACAGCACTTGCTGGGCGAAAGCGAGCCCCCGACCGAGAGGGAGACCGCCACCACCTGCGAGCGCTGACGGCAGATCCGCGCCCTGCACGATCGCAGAGTCGGCCCGCTGGACTGCAAGCGCCGCCTCAACCTTGCTCTCAATAACATCACACTACGACCGTGTCGCCGAGCCCAACCGCCTCATCCGCGCCCCCAAGTACTGGCCCACCAACATGGATTCCTGGCGCGATCACCTGCGCCGACGCTGGCCGGAGAACCCACCGTCCCCGTCATCCGTCTCCTCCAAGAAGTCAGGGAACTGGGCCACACCGGCAGCACGAACCCACTGGTCCGCTATATCAACCAGGGCCGTGTAGAGGCCGACCGGCCCGCACTCTCACCCCAGCGCCTGGTCCGCTACCTCCCCACCCCCCGACCCCCTCAAGGACCACCAGCGGAAACGTACCGACGCCGACCGCGCCGACCGCCACGAGATGGCCGCTCCGACCGGCCTCATTCACCGTTTCGCCGCGCTCCTGGATCCCACCAACCGCAATACCGCCCTGTTGAGTGCCTGGATCACCTCGAACCAGGCCGAGGACCTGGCCCACCTACAAGCCCTCACCCTGACGCACCACAACGGCCCCACTCCTCCGCCACCGTGTCCCGGGCTGACCACACTCACTACGGAACAGACCCGAAGGCCGTACAGACCTGCGTCTGTCGGCGGGACCGGGAGCCCAGGGCGGAACCAGCAGCGGTGGATGCTGGCCCGCGGCAGCATCGGCAAACCCGACGAGATTGCCTACTACCTCGCCTGCGCCCTGCTGGAGGCCCGCCGCCGCCGACCTGGTTCGTATCGCCAGACGTCGTTGGAAGACCGAGGAGCGCAAAGAACCAGTGCGGCCTAGACCAGCACGAGGCCCGTCGCTACGTCGGATCGAGCTGTACGCTCCCCTACTCTGGGGCTCCGGTGTTGCAACCTATGGGAGTTGACATGGCGCATGAGCAAGACCAGGAGGCACTCCGCCGCAGCCTTGTGAGGCGGCAACGCGACGCGCTGCTTGCGGGCGAACTCGTTGCAGAGCAACTGGTCGAAGAGCAGCCCCTTCAGGTTCCCTCAGATGACGAGATCAATGATCGCTATGACCAAGGCGAGATCCGCATCGTTACCGAGCAGGCCCGCTACCCGCTCGAATCCATTACAGGCCTGCTGGACTCGGGGAATTACAAGCTTGACCCTGACTATCAGCGACGGCATCGCTGGTCAGTCGACCAGAAGAGCCGGCTCATCGAGTCCTTCATCATGAATGTCCCAGTTCCACCGATCTTCCTCTACGAGTACGATTTCAATCGATATGAAGTAATGGATGGACTCCAGCGCCTTACAGCAGTCAAGGAATTCTACTCCAACTCCTTTGAACTCTCCGGCCTGGAGTACTGGACAGAACTGGAGGGGATGAAGTACTCACGCCTTCCGTCCAGAATTAGGGATGGGATCAGCCGTCGCTACCTCTCTTCGATTGTCCTGCTGAAAGAAACAACTCACGGCGACGAAGATCCCGAACGGCTCAAGCGGTTCGTTTTTGGCCGGATCAATACGGGCGGCGTTCAGCTTTCACATCAAGAGGTTCGAAACGCTCTCTACAACGGCCCAATGAATGAACTTTGCAAGGAATTGGCGGCAACGCCTGCCCTTAGGCATCTGTGGGACATTCCCCAGAACGTCGAAGATCTAGTTGGCCATGCGCCAGAATCCGAAGAATCACTGGAGAAGACCTCCGACCTGACGATCGAGGAACTCGACGAGCCAGCCATCATCCCTCGGGCTTGGCGGGAAATGACGGATGTGGAGCTAGTTCTTCGATTCTTTGCAAACCGTCAGCGCATGATCGTTTACCGAAACAACATCCGCGACTACCTGGATGCCTACCTGAAGGCTGCAAATTCATTCGAGTCGGAGACTCTCGATAGACTTCGGACCGTCTTCCTTGAGACAATCAGCCTCGCCGAGGAGATCTTCGGAAGTCAGGCCTTCAAGAGGTACCGGGTTCGCAGCTGGACCACGGTCCCGTCCGTTTCCATCTACGACGCGCTCATGAATGTCCTGTCGCGGCTACTGGACAGGAAGTCCGAACTGGTATCCCGGAAGGAAAGCATCCAGAACGGTCTCCCCGGATTCTACCAGGAACACTCGAAAGCATTTAATCTTCGAGGACAGAATCGCACAGACCTAATGACAAGAGAAATCGAGCTTGAGCGCTATCTCCGCAGCTTCATCGATTCCGAGGCCTGAGCATGGCCACGTTTCTGAATCCTGCCTGGCGCCGATGCCTTGAGCGTTTCGAGCAAGTCAGCCTGTTCATCGACGCATCTGCACCACTCGGCGGGCAAAGCGGTGTCCCCACGGTGCGCAGCGATATGTACGGAGCCTGGGTTCTAATAACGTATGCCGCCTGCCAACATGCATTGGATGAGATCGGCCAGGGTTGCCTAAAGTTCCTCGGGAATCGATACAAGTATGCCAAGACGATGCCCGATGCGGTATTCAGACTCCATGAGCGAATGGCACTTGACGGAGCCCGCAAATTGGCCGACGGCGACCCCCAAGCGAAGGCCAAGGTACGCCAGACCTTGCTGGATGCCTACTCGGCTAATTGGTCCGCCAGTTCTCCCTTGCTAAACCTGGAACGCAATGTCTGGCCTGACGTCGTCAGGGAGTGGATGAAGCGCATTGGCATCACCCAAGGTGAAATGTCATGGATGAACAACCCCGCTTCTTCTGGCTCCTCCGATACCTACGCTTCCCGACTGAAGGAACTGGTTGCGGAGCGAAACCCGATTGCTCATGGCGAACTTCCCGTCCAGACCCGGAGTGTCGGCGAGATGAAATCATGGCTTCAGGACTGCCAGGGCTTCATGGAACATTGCGCCATGACGACAGAGCTTCATCTTTCGCGGGTTCATCAGTCCCGAATCATTCGCCTCGGAGATATCAATAAGGCGATGAGCCTCGGAAGCAATACCGTCCCGTTCTCCAAAATTGACCATCAGGTGAGAGTAGGCGACCACGTGCTAATCGGATCGCCGGCAGATCGAAAGAAGATCGCCCGCATCGATACCATTATGTGCGGCAACCAGGCATTTGATCGACTCCCAGCTGGGCATGAGCACTTGGCCGTCCGACTGAGCAAGCCGCACGGCGGTGATCGTGTCTACCTGACGCCGTGATTGGCGGTCGGCCGTGGGCAGTCCCAGTAACGGTGCGCGGACAAACGTGAGGTGCAACCTGACCCAGGTGCAGCAGGGCTCGCGGACCATCGCCACAGTACCGGCAGTGCCGCACGAGGGAACCCATCGGTTCTCTCACGCGGCACTGTTATGTGAGCCGCCCCCCCCCTACTCATCAGCGGCGACAGCGGGTGCGCTGCCCTCTAGGAGCTGGCGGATGGTGGCGAACTTCTCTGGCCCCCACTCGGGCGAGGCGGCCAGTTCGGCCTCCACCCAAGCGTCGATACTCGTGTTCAGTTCCTCATCGTACGTACTCACGCGACTACCCCCTGGTAACACCCCAGGTCAGGACTACCTGGTTGTCTAAGTACATTGGCACCAGTGGCAGGACGAATACCCCACACTGAGCAACACGGGCACCCCCCGCTCGCGCGCCTCGGCGAAGGCCTCCGGCGACCAGGGCCACCAGTCGACGGGGTTGTCGGCGTGCTGGAGGAGATACGGCGAGGTCTCGTGCGTGAGGCGGTTCGGCATGGGGCCATCCTTGCGCACCGGGCGCGGCCGCGCTCCGCGGACGGGAGTGCGGTCGGCGGCGGTGTCGCCGGGGTCAGGCGCGGCTGCACATGTGGATGGACATGGTGCCGGACATGTCGAAGTGGCGGATCCGCAGATCGGTCCCGTTGTACGCGGCCTCCAGACGGCCGAACACGTCCTGGGCGCCCATCGGGTACCAGGGGAGGTTGATCCCGAAGTCGTCCTTCACCGTCTCGGGCACCTTCTGGGCGGAGGAGGTGGAGACGTCGGGGTCCGTGAGGTGTGCCGGGCCGGTGAGGACCTGGAGGTCCAGCCGGCCTCGGTGCACGGACCAGCGGCCGGTCCAGGTGCCGGCGATGCCGGACCAGACGATCGTCCAGGTGCCGTCCTCGCGGACGGTGGCCCGGCCGGTGTCCTTGCGGCCGCCGATGCCGCCGCCGGGCAGGGTGGAGCGGATCGTCCACGCGCCCTTGACGAACTCGGCGAAGGCCCGGCCCACCACTCCCGTGGCGGCGGGCGTGGGCGGTGTGGTGGGTGTGGTGGGTGCGGCCGTGGTCGTGGCCGACGGCGAGGCCGGTGCTGAAGGTGGGGCGGAAGTGGTGGAAGGGGCAGGAGAGGTGGCCCGCTTGTCCTTGCCCGTGCAGGCGGACAGCAGCGCCGCGCCGGCGCCGAGCGCCAGGTAGCGCAGGGTGGTGCGGCGGCCGATCAGCCGGGCCGCCGTGCGTATCTCTCGTACCGTCATCAGGTCCCCCGGAACGTGCAGTTGGATCTTGCCGGAGTGTACGGGCCGCCACCGCGCGCCCCTGGTGTCCGGGCCCGCGGTGCCCGATCGGCCGCGCGGGAGTCGTGGGCCGGCGGATCGTGGGCCAGCATGGGGTACGGCCTGACACCCGACCGAGGAGGGCCGAGATGGCCTTGATGACGACGGTGCTCGCCGCGTCGCTGGCCCTGACGGCAGGCGTGAGCACCCCCAGCCCCGGACAGGGCGCGGTGAGCGTCTCCGGCACCTTTCGGAAGGCCGCCGACGACGTCGGGTACGGCGCGGTCACCTACGCCCCCGGGCACGTACCCGTCGGCAGCCGGATCCGGGTGACCGAGCGGGCCGGCGCGCAGGGCACCTGGATCGAGCTGCGGCTGGAGGGCATCGAGGCGGACCGGACCTTCGGCGCGCACGTGCACCGCAAGCCGTGCGGGGCCGATCCGGCGGCCGCCGGATCGCACTACCAGGACCTCGCCGACCCGGTGCAGCCCTCCGTCGACCCCGCGTACGCCAACCCGCGCAACGAGGTCTGGCTGGACCTGGCCACGGACGCGCGCGGCGACGGCCGTTCGCAGACGGCCGTCACCTGGCGGATCCGGGTCGGCGAGGCCCGCTCGGTCGTGGTGCACGAGCACCCGACCGCCACCGGGCCGGGCCACGCGGGGAGCGCCGGGCCGCGGCTCGCGTGCCTCACCGTGCCGTTCGCCTGACCCCTCGTCCGACCCCCGTCCGTCACTGTGCGTGGGCGTTCACCGGCCGGGCCGGCCGGAGACGCACATATATGCACGTGGTTTCCCGAATGCGGGCCAACTCCCTCTGATCTAGCTCAAGTTCCCTGTCGCGCGGGGCCGTGCGGTCCCACACTTGGGGCACGTTGCCGGAGCTCTCTTGAGGGGATGCCGATGCGGGACAGCCATCGCGGTGAGGCCGAGCGACTGTTGGAACGGGCCGTGGACGAGGAGGCCCAGCGGGCTGCCGGGACGGGTGCGACGGCTGCACCGGTCGACCGGGAGGCCCTGCTGGCGCGCGGCCGCCGGACACTGGACGCGCTCGCGGCGAGCGCCGCCGACGAGTACGAGGCGTACGTACGGGCCCTGGACGAGGCGGCCGACGGGGAGGAGTCCCTCGGCGAGGCCTTCCGGCGGCAGGACACCTCGACGGCATTGCTGGTCACGGCGGTGGCGGCGGTCGCGGCCGCCGGCGTGGACCTCTCGCTGGGCGTGGCGACGGGGACGGCCCTGGTCGCCGGGGCCGTCACCGGGGTCGCCGGTGCGGCCGCCGCGGTCGCCAAAGTGACGGCCCTGCACCTGCCCGCCGCGAACCGCCGGGCCGGCGAACGGGGGCGGCCCGGCGGACCCGAGCAGCTGAGGCTCCAGTGGCTGACGGCGCTGGAGGTGCGCGGAATACGCCCGTTCCTGGAACAGCAGCGGGCAGTGGCGGCCGCGGCCCGCCAGGCCGCCCGGCAGGTCCCGCGCCCCGCCGCCGGCCCGCAGCTGCGCGGCGGCGACCGCAGCGCGGAGGCCCGGCGGCGCCGCACACTGGAGCAGTCGTGGGCGCAACTCCCGCAGGCAGCGGCCGCGTTCACCGGGCGGCGGGCCGAGCTCACCCGGATCGCGCAGTGGGTGCAGGCGGCACGGGCCAGCACGGAGACCCGCCCGGTGGTCGTCGTCCTGCACGGCGGGCCCGGAGCCGGCCGCACGGCCCTGGCGCTGCGAGCCGCGGACGCCCTGCGCGACCAGTTCCGGGGCGCGTGCGTGGTGGACCTGCGGGGCGGCGGGACCGACAGCGGAACCGGCGGCGCAAGCGGCGGTGGGGAGGCCCCACTGCCGACCCGGGAGGCGCTCCTGCACCTGCTGAACCGGCTGGGCGCACCCCGCGAGCAGCTGCTGTTCCGCGACGGCGCCTCGGCCGAGCAGCAGGTACGGCGGCTCGCCGAGCTCTACCACCAGCACCTGCAGGGGCTGCCGGTCACGGTGGTGCTCGACGACGCGGTGGACGCCGAGCAGGTCCGGATGCTCGTGCCGGAGCGGTCCGAGAGCCTCGTCCTGGTGACCGCGCGGCAGCCTCTGGAGCTGCCCGACACCAAGGCGTGGGTGTACCAGCTCCCCGTGGAACCGCTGGCCGACGCCGACGCCGCCGAGCTGCTCCGGGCCGCAGCGGACACCACCGACGACGGCCGGGAGGACACCCCGCCCGGACTCCTCGCCGTGGCCGGCGGACTGCCGCTGGCCCTGCGCGTCCTCACCCCGGTCGCCGCGACCGCCCCGGAAGCCCTGGCCGCGGCCGCCGAGACGCCGCCCGACCCCGCCGCCGGGACGCCCGGGTCCGGGCTGGAGCGGGCCCTCGGCCTGGCCTACGCCTGCCTGCCCGAGGAGCGGCGCCGGCTGCTGCGCCGCCTCACCCTGGCCGGGCGGGCCTCCCTCGGACCGTCGGCCGCGGCGGCGCTCATCGACACGGACCGGGCGGCGGCCGGGCGGCTGCTGCACGAGCTGGCCCGGGCGGGCCTGCTGGACCCCGTACGCGGGGAACGGTTCCGCATGCACGACGCGGTGCGCTCGTACGCGTCGGCACGGCTGGCCGCGGACGAGGACCGGGCCGAGTCCTCGGCGGCGCACGGCCGGCTGATCCGCAACCACGCGCAGCTCGCGGACGCCGTGATCCGCATGGTCGACGGCAAGACGTCGACCCGCGCCGACCACTTCGGCGGCCACGGCTTCCCCTCCCTCGACGCGGCACTGCGCTGGCTCGACGAGGAATCGAGCTTCATCACCGCGGCGCTGCGGCACACCGAGGACGTCGACCTCCAGGCGGTCCTGGACCTGCTGGGCGCACTGTGCGACTTCTGCCTGCTGCGCGGGGACCTGTACCGGCTGGGCGAGATCAACGAACTGACGCAGGCGGTGGAGGCGGCCCGCCGGGGCCAGCCGGGCCAGGGCCGGCTCGTCCGGTCGGTGCAGTGGCGCACCGGCATCGCGGCCCGCCAGCTCGGCGAACTGGACAAGGCCCGCACCACCCTGACGTCGGTCGTCGACCAGTACCGGGAGGCGCAGCAGGACGCCGGGGCGGCCATGGCGCTGATCTCGCTCGGCATCACCCTCCACCACCAGGGGCAACTGGCGGAGGCGGCGGCCCGGATCCGCGAGGCACTGGAGCTCCAGGAGCCCGACAAGCTCGCCGGCGACCGGGCCTGGGGCCTGCACGCCCTGGCCGCGGTGGAACGCGACCGGGCACGGCTCGCCGAAGCCATGGCCCTGCTCGAACAGTCACTGGCCCTGCACCAGGAGAACGAGAGCGTGCACGGCGAAGCCTGGGCGCACTTCCAACTGGGACAGGTGTACCTGCGGCTCGGCGCGGTACCGCGGGCCGAGGAGGAACTGCGGCTCGCCCTCGACCTGTACGGGCGCACCCGCGACGACCGCGGCCGGGCCTGGGCCCTGACCCAGCTGGGCCGGGCCCGCGTGGTGGACGCGGACCCCGGACCGGCCACGGACCAGCTACGGGAGGCGCTGGCCCGGCACCGGGAAGCGGAGGACGCCCGCGGCGAGGCGTGGACCCTCTACTACCTCGGGCAGGCGCTGGAGGAGACCGGCGACCTCGACCAGGCCGTACGCGAGCTGGAACGGGCCCGGACCATGTTCTCGCGGATGCGGGACGTGTACGGGCTGGCCTACGCACGGCACCACTCGGGCCGCGTCACCCGCGACCAGCGGGCCGCCCAGACCGGCAACCTGAAGAACTCCGGCTTCGCCCGACAGCTCCTCGTCGACGCCCGCGCCGACTTCCGGCGGATCGGCCTCGCCCACGGGGAAGCCTGGACCTGCATCGAACTGGCGGTCGTCGACGCCGGCAACGAACGGGTCGAACAGGCGCTGGGCCTGTGCGAGGAAGCGGCCCGGCTGTTCATCTCGTACGGGGACCGGCGGGGGGAGGACTGGGCGCGGTTCCTGCGGTGCACGCTGCTGCCGTACGCCGTGCCGGGGGTCGCGGGCGTGGAGGAGGCGCGGGCCGAGCTCGCCCGCCTGGCGGAGGCGCCGCATCCCGCGCGGGACGGGCGGCTGGGGGACTGCCTGGACGCGTACGCGGTGGTGCTGGGGCGGGGGGTGGACCCGGCCGAAGGGTGGCAGGCGTGGCGCCTGGGCCTGACCCCGGCCCTCCGGGCCCGCGAAATCATGGGCGTCCCCTGCCGATGACCCCCTGACGGCCCGCAGCGCCGGCCGCCCGCGCCGGCCGCGCGGAGCCCTTTCCCCGGGCCGGCCGCGCCGCCGGCTCGCCGTATGCCGCTGCGGCGGAGCCGTTCCCCGGCAGCCGCCGCCGCACGCCGCCGCGCGGAGCCGTTTCCCAGGCCGGGCGCGCTACCGGCTCGCCGTATGCCGCTGCGCGGAGCGGTTCCCCACCCCGCCCCTTCCCGAAACCGGGCTCCGCCCGGACCCCTGCGGGGGCTCCGCCCCCGTACCCCCGCGCCTCAAACGCCGGCGGGGCTGGAAGATACAGCCCGCGCGGCGTTTGAGCGCACCGGGCGCGCAGCGCCCGGAACCCAGCACCGCCGGCGCACATCCCAGCCCCGCCGGCGTTTGAGGCGAAAGGGCCCGGGGGCGGAGCCCCGGTTTCGGGAAGGGGCGGGGTGGGGAACGGCTCCGCGCAGCGGCACCCGGCACCCGGCACCCGGCACCCGGCACCCGGCACCCGCAGCGGCATGCCGGTGGCCCGCCCGGCGGTGGGCACCGTCGGACGGGGTCGCCATACCCGGGCCCCGACCGGGCCCGCGCCACCACGGCACGGCCGGGCCGTGGGACGGAGCCACGTCGTCAGCCAGAGCCGAGGGCCGGCAGGGCAGGGCCACGCCGTAGGCCGGGCCTGGGGCCGGCCGGGCAGGGCCGCGCCGTCAGACCGGGCCGGAGGCCGGCCGGGCAGGGCCACGGCGTCAGACCGGGCCGGAGGCCGGCCGGGCAGGGCCACGGCGTCAGACCGGGCCGGAGGCCGGCCGGGCAGGGCCACGGCGTCAGACCGGGCCGGAG